>DAITQE010000756.1:0-2194 GCA_036833235.1 Opitutus sp. | reverse complement strand
ATCATTGGTTGATCAACCTCTGTCTGCGGTGGAGCGGCGCGACTCTCATTTCACCGCGCCGTCCGACGGACGGGATGAAGTCGGCCGTGCGGGCTCTGCGTGCCGGCGAGTTGGTCTGTGTTTTTCCGGAGGGGCACGTTTCCCGGACGGGCCAGCTGATGGAAATAAAACGCGGCTTCGAAGTCATGGCGCGCCACGCCCAAGTACCGGTGATTCCTGCGGCCATTGACGGACTTTGGGGCTCAGTATTTTCATTCGCAGGTAACAAATATCTTTGGAAATCGCCCCGCCTGAAACGCACGGCTGTCTTCGTTGCGTTCGGCCCGCCAATTCCCTCGGTGGAGGTAAGTGTGGCCGTGGCGCGCAAAGCCCTGCTCGACCTCGGCGCACTGGCCTTCGATCAGCGTCCGGTCTTGTCGCGTCACCTCGGCCGCGAATGTGTTCAGTCGCTCGCGAAGCATCCTCGACGTTTGTTTGTGGTGGATCGAACCGCCGAGCGCCGGCCCATGAAACAGGGAGAACTGCTGGCTGCCGCTGCTGCGCTGTCACGACGTATTCGAGAAACAATGCCGGAGAGACGAATCGGTATTGTGCTGCCGCCCGGCATCGGGGCGTTCGTGGCGAATCTTGCGGTGATGTGCGCCGGCAAAGTTCCGGTGAACCTGAATTTCACGCTCGGGCGGTCCTCCGTTGAAGCGAGCATCCGGCTGAGTGGCGTCCGGTCGGTTCTTTCAGCGGAGGCAATGCGGGCCAAATTACCTTCGTTTCCCTGGCCGGAACAGACGTTGGATTTGCGAGCCGAACTCGTCGCGTGCGGCGGAAAGCGCGCGATGTTCCCCTGGCTGCTGGCGGCTTGGTTGCTCCCGAATCAATGGTTCGCGAATCTGCTCCGATTGCCGCGTCGCGGCGATCGTGAGGAAGCGGGATTGCTCTTCACGAGCGGCACGTCCGGTGAGCCGAAAGGCGTGGTGCTGACCCATCGTAATATTCTGGCGAACTGTGCGCAGATTTCGTCGCTTTCGATCTTGCCCCAGAAGTGCACGTTGATGGGTTGCCTGCCGCTGTTTCACAGTATGGGCTTTACGGTCACTCTCTGGTATCCGATGTTGCGTGGCTGCCAGATCGTCACGGTGCCAAGCCCCCTCGACACTCGCAAAATCGTCGAATCCATCCGTGACGAAGCGGTGACGGTCCTGATCGGAGCGCCGACCTTTGTCCGTCCCATTTTGAAGAAGGCGCAGCCCGCGGAATTGCGTTCACTCGACATTGTCGTCACGGGCGCCGAAAAATTATCGGACGAACTCTCTCGCACGTTTCTCGAGACGTTTCATCTCGAGATTCTGGAAGGCTACGGACTCACCGAGACGACGCCGGCAACCAACATCAACCAGCCCAACCCGCCGGTCACCGGCGGGATCGCCGTGCCGCAAACGGGCAAACGCTCTGGATCAACCGGACGCTTGATGCCGGGAATGACTGCACGCATTGTCGATCCTGATACAGGCCGCGAACTCGCCGTCACCGAAACGGGCATGGTTCTTTTTCGGGGCGCAAATGTGTTTTCCGGCTATCTGAATGATGATGATAAAACGCGCGCCGCGTTTCGCGAAGGCTGGTTTATCACCGGCGACTTGGGACGTTTCGACGAGGACGGTTTTCTCTTCATCGAAGGACGGCTTTCGCGGTTTTCCAAGATCGGCGGGGAAATGGTGCCGCATGTCACGATCGAACAAAAGATCATCGAAGTCTTCGAATGGGACCAAAGCGAGAAGCCGACGATCGCGGTTACCAGCATTCCTGACCAAACCAAAGGTGAGGCATTGGTGCTGCTCACCACGGAATCAGTGACGATGGACGAGCTTCGTGTCCGGCTGCTCGATGCGGGGCTCCCAAATCTTTGGGTGCCGAAAATCATCCACCGCGTGGACGGGATTCCGATGCTTGGGACGGGCAAACTGGATCTGAAAAGCTGTCGCGAACTCGCTCGTCAGCTGAGGACCGTTTAAGCGACTGGCTCGCGTCGTCTGCAACCGCCGTGATAAACCTCAGTCCTGCGCTGTGGTAGGAGAGTCGGGAGCCGCTGGCAGGTCCAGTGTGAACGTCGCGCCGCGGCCTAAACCGTCGCTCTGAACAATCAGTGAGCCCTTCACTTGGCGAGCGGCTTCCGAACTCGAGTGGAGTCCAAATCCATGCC
>DAITQE010000755.1:0-2210 GCA_036833235.1 Opitutus sp. | reverse complement strand
ACCCTGATGGGGTTGCGGTCTGCGCGTGCTGCCCCGGATGGTTCAACTCCCGGCTGGGCGGCGATGCGGCGCCGCGTTCGGCAGCCGAAGCGGCCGACACGCCGGTCTGGCTGGCCACGGAGGCCACCGGCATCAACGGACACTTTTTCAGCAATCGAACAATCGTTCCATGGTAAAAAACATCGTGAAAAATATCCTCTGTGTCGGAGGCTGCGGCTTCGTGGGCTACCATTTGATCCGCCGACTCCTCGAAGAGCCGGGCGTCGAAGTCATCACCGTGTTCGACAACCTCTCGTCGGGCCGGATGGAAAACATCCCGGTTGGACATCTGAAGGTGCGGTTTGAACACGGCAACGCGCGCGACTACGATCGGCTGCGCGCCGTCATGGCGGGTCACGACACGGTGTTTCATCTCGCGGCAAATCCCGACATCTCGAAGGCGTCGACGGAGCCGACACTCGACTTCGAGCAAGGCACCGTGCTGACGAAAAACGTCATCGAGGCGATGCGCGTCACTGGCGTCAAAAACCTGATCTACTTCTCCGGTTCTGGCGTCTACGGGGAGACGAGCGAGCGCGTCTCCGAGGAATACGGGCCGCTCTGCCCGATCTCCCCCTACGGGGCGAGCAAGCTGGCCAGCGAGTCGATGATCTGCGCTTACTGCCACATGTTCGGCATGAAGGCGCGGGCGTTCCGCTTCGCGAACCTTGTCGGGCGGCGGCAGACGCACGGCGTCGGTTTCGACTTCCTTCGCCGGCTGAAGGGCGACCCGACGAAGCTTCGCATCCTCGGCGATGGATCGCAGTCCAAGAGCTATCTGCACGTCGAAGACGCGTTGAGGGCGGTCATGATGATCGCCGGATTTGCCTTTTGCGAGGACGAGGAAGTCGCGCCCTACCGGGTCTATAATGTCGCGAGCCGCGATCGACTGACGGTCCTCGACATCGCCGACATGGCGTTTCAGACGCTCGGTCTGGCGCGACCCGAATACGAATTCACCGGCGGCGACCGCGGGTGGAACGGCGACGTGCCGACGTTGCTGTTCGACACGGCGGCGATCCGCGCGCGAGGCTGGGGCAACGAACGCAATTCCCGCGAGGCCATGCGGGACGCGCTGGCAGGTATGGCCGCGGATTTCGCATGAGAATTCCGTTGCACGTTTTCACGCTGGCACTCGACGCGATGCCGTGGATGGCCTACACGTTCGCGGAGTTGTCGCGACTCCACGAAATCCCGTGGAGTTGGACGATCGTCCATGGGGCGGCGATGAACACCCGGGACACCCGCTGGATGCAGCCGCAGAAGCCGCGGCTCTCGACGGATGGAACGACGGAATTTCTCCACTCACTATCGTTCCACCCGCGAGTCCGGATCATCGAGCAGCCAAGTTGGGACGGCAAGGTGACGATGTGCAACGCGGCGCTGGCGACGTTCACGGAGCGCGGAGTGCTGTTGCAGGTAGACGCCGACGAACTCTGGCAGGTCGATCAACTGCGCCGCATCGTCGAAATGTTTGAGGACGATCTCGAGTTGAAGCTCGCGCGGTTTCGGTGCCGATATTTTTTAGGGGCGAATTGTGTGACGGCCGACGACGGCAAGGTGTCGGAGTGGCAGCGCGCGTGGCGGTTCACGCCGGGGATGAAGTTCGATTCTCACGAGCCTCCCGTGCTCGAAGGCAACCACGGCAAGAATGCGACCCGCGATGAAACGGCGGCAAACGGTTTGGTATTCCAACATTTCGCTTATGCTCTGTCGAAGCACGTCGACATGAAGGAGAAACTCTACGGGCCAAAGTTCGCGGGTCTGCGCGCCGGATGGGAGCGCCTTCAGGCAAACAAAGATTGGCCGGCGAACGCCAGCCAATTCCTCCCTGTGGCCTTCAAGGGATGCCCGATCGACAAGATTTTTTGATATGCACCTACTCCGCCACAAGGACAAAACCACGAAGCCCGCGCCATTCATTTCCGGCATCACACATTGGAAAATTCCGGGCATTCGAAAAATGCGCGGTAAGCGCTACGACTGCCATGGGAACTACATCGGGCCCTGCGGTCCGCGGAAGCCACGCCCAGATCCGCTGGTCGAACGCGCCATCAAGGAGGCTTATGCGGCGGCGGCAAAGATGCCGATGCCGGAAGAAGGAGGCGCTTTCGATCTGAACCGTTTTCGCCCGCTTCCGGGTCGCATTCTCGTCACGCGCGGGCCGATGA
>DAITQE010000754.1:0-2211 GCA_036833235.1 Opitutus sp. | reverse complement strand
TCGAGCCGCGCCGTCGGAAAGCGGCGTCAAGCCGCCGCACTCCATAAGTCTCCCTACCTTTTTTCCACGCGGGTCAGCAGCCAGGTGCCGAATACAATCAGGATAATGTTCGGCAGCCATAACAACAGATCGGGCCGATATTCCGGGTGACGATCGAGCACCTTCACCGCCACGGTCATCAGGTAGTACGTAATCGTGATTGTGACCGCCACGACGAAGTTGGCCGACGTTTCCCGCCGTGAGACCTTGATGCCCAATGGAATTCCGATAAGAGCGAGCGAAAGCACGGCCAACGAGGTGTTGAGCTTATCCTGATAAACCAGCTCGAGCTTCATCCGGCTGCGCGCGGCGGCTTTGGCCTCTTCGCGATCGGCCGATTTTGGCAACGCTGCCAGGCGCGCCCTCTCGGCGTTCAGCTCACTGTACGTCATCCATTCTTGTTTGATTCGGATGCCATTGGAGCGCCCGAATAAGTTGTCGAGGGGGAGCTTCATTTGCGGTACCTCACCAGCGGTCGCGACCGAGGTTGCTTCGGAAAAATCCTCCGGGTTTTTCGCGTTGCGCTCTTCGGTCTTCGCGACGAGCAGCGTCGGCACAAGGCTGTTGGATTCCTCGTCGTAATCGATTCGCCCGCTTTCAGCCTGAATGACGCGGCGCACCCGCTTCTCGGAATCCAGTTGCCAGACCCAGATATCGCGGAGCACGGCGCCTTCTTTCTCCCCGACATAGATGACATAACCGGTGAAATCGCGGATGAACGTTTTCGGCACGATGAAGCTGAGCGGATTCGCGCGCACCGCATCCGCGAGCGATTTGTGATATTCGACGCGCGCGCGGGGCATTGAATCGAAATTAAAGTACAGCCCGAGTGCTGCGCCAAATGCCGCCAGCAGCAGGACCGGTCGGCTGATCCGCGCCACGCTGATGCCGGAGGCCCGCATTGCGGTGATTTCGCTGTCCGCGGAGAGACGTCCGAGAGTGAGCAGCACTCCGGTCAACATTCCCATCGGCAACGCATAGGTGATGGCGAACGGCAGAAGGAGCAGCACGAGCTTTATAAACGTGGGCGCCGGCAGCTGTCCCGCGAGCACGTAGGCCAGCAAGTCACGCGCGAAATTCTGCACGATCACGATGAAAGCGAACACCGCCACCGCGGCAGCGGAGGTGAAAAGGACGCTTTTGAAAATGTACCGATCGAGAATGTTCAAGCGGAGCAGTGGGACAAACGCGGCATTAGTCGCACAGGCGTGCGGCGCTGCCAAGGCGGTTTGTCAGAACGCGCCAACAGAACGCGGCGAGGATGGCGATAGTGCGGCGGGGCCGGTCAGCTGTCTGCACGGGCCGGCTTTGCCGCGAGCAACTGTGGTAGCTCGCGGAGGGTTTGAAGCACAAAAAACCGGCCTGGTGCGTCCGGCACGTCATCAACCCGATCGAGCATCCACGTCAGATGATACGGGACGTGAACCGCGACGGCGCCGATAGCCAGCGTAGGGAGCACGTCGGATTTTAGCGAATTTCCCACCATCATGAATTCGGCCGGCTTGATGGCGTGACGTCGCAGAACCGCAGCGTACGTTGCTGGATCTTTTTCCGAGACGATTTCAATTTGGCTGAAGTGCGGTGACAGACCGGATTTCGCGAGTTTCCGCTCCTGGTCGCGCAAATCGCCTTTCGTGATTAAGATCAGCCGGTGCGATTGGGCCAGCTCGGTGATCGTCGCGGCGACGCCTTCCAGCAACTCGACCGGATGCGCGAGCATTTCCTGGCCGAGCCTGATAATCGTGCGGACTTCCTCGGCGCTCAGTTTGCCCTCGGTGAGCTCGATGGCAGTTTCGATCGAAGATAACGTGAACCCTTTTACGCCATAGCCGTAGAGTTCGAGATTTCGCTTTTCCGTTGCGAGCAACGTGCGGTCAACCGTGGCGGTGTCGTGATAACGGGAGAGCAGCGCACGATAGCGCTCATGCACGCGCTCAAAGATCGTCTCGTTGTGCCAGAGAGTATCGTCGGCATCCAAACCGATCACGCGAATGGGCTGCATGCGGTGAAGATCAAAAACGGTGGCGCCGGTCGGGCGCAATCCAAACCCCAAGTCGCGAAGAGACAGCCGAGGGCGCCGCCGGCGAGCGCGGGCATCGAGAGATTGAGGCACGCGATGAGCAGGACGGAGACGATGGCGGCGAGCAGGACGAAAAGTCCGCGGCGGGCGGG
>DAITQE010000753.1:0-2215 GCA_036833235.1 Opitutus sp. | reverse complement strand
CTGCCTCCTGTGCTCGAGGGGCTGACCGGCGTGAAATTTGAGAAACTTCTCGAACAAGTCTCCGCGCTGAAAAATGCGATGAGCAAGGACGTCACGCCCGAGTAATACCAGCGTCCGGTTGCCGCGCGGTACAGACTGTGCGAAAACACAGTATTCCGTTTGGCGGGTCCGTGTAGGTTGCGCGCTTGTCGCGCAACTCTCGCAGGCGAACCAACGTGGCGCGGCGAGCACGCCACCTACCTCGGCATACTCGCGTAAATTCCGCGTTTCCACGGCACCTGCTGACCGCGGCGCGGCTCGTCCACTCGCTCGCGCTACACCCGATTCACCACGATCGAGGCGTTTGTTCCGCCGAAGCCAAAGCTGTTGGCCAGAGCCGCCCTGACGGGTTTATAGACCGCGGTGTTCGGCGTGAAATTCAACGCCAACCCGGCGCAAGCCGGATCGAGGTTCTCTAAATTAATCGTCGGCGGGATAACTCCATCACGAATCGCCAGCACGGCAGCGAATGTGCCCATCGCTCCCGCACCACCGAGCAAGTGTCCGGTCATCGACTTGATGGCGCTGATGTGGAGATTTCTTTTGTTTTCGGCGAACACTGTCGCGATCGCAGCGGCCTCTTCGCCGTCACCGCCAGGCGTCGACGTGGCGTGAGCCGAAACATAATCGACGTCAGTCGCAGACAACCCTGCCCGATCCAACGCTACGCGCATCGCACGCGCCGAACCTTCGGCGCCCGGAGCGAGCGAGGACAGATGATACGCGTCGGCACTCGCGCCGTAGCCGGACAGCTCGGCGTAGATTCGCGCGCCGCGTTTCACCGCCTGCTCCATTTCCTCCAACACAAAAACGACGGAGCCTTCCGAAAGCACAAAGCCATCGCGGTCGCGATCGTAGGGTCGCGATGCTTGAGCCGGTGCAGCATTGCGGGTGGACAACGCGCGCATTTGCGCGAACGCGCCGATCGCCAGCGGCGTGACCGTCGATTCCGCTCCGCCAGCTAGCATGACGTCCGCGTCACCCCGCGCGACCGCTGCCGCAGCCTCGCCCAATGCATGGCCGCTGGTCGCGCAGGCCGACGCCACGCTCATGTTGGGACCGCGAAAATCGAGCAGCAGACTCACCTGGCCCGCCAGCAGATTGGGCGCGATCTGGATAATGAAGAAGGGGGAAATCTTACGAAAGCCGCCCGCTTTCCAAGTATCGTGCATGGCTTCCATTTCCGGGAGTCCGCCCAACCCCACTCCAATATTAACCCCCATCCGCTCGGCCGAAAGTGAGTCTCGGTGAGCGTCAAGTCCCGAATCGGCGTACGCTTCGACCGCGGCTGCGGTGCCAAGATGAGTGAACCGTCCGAATTTTTTTAGATCTTTCGGCGTCAGAGCCTGGTTGAGCGGCTCGTTGGCCGGTCCGCGCGGATGCAGCGGATGCGGCAACGGCCGCGTCACGTCGAAGTTCTTCACTTCGCCGGCGATCTGCGCGGTGCACCCTGTGGGATCGAAGCGCGTGATGGGCCCAATCCCACCCCTGCCAGCGACCAGTGACGCCCACGTTTCGGCGGCTGAATTGCCGCAAGGACTAACGGCACCCAAACCGGTGATTACAACCCGGCGGCGCGAAGGGGAGGAGGCGTGGTTCATGCGGAAAAGGTGTTATTAAAGACTGCCCCGCAACTCGTGCGAAGGAGAATCTTTTAAAGGTTGCGCGTTCGAGCGGCGGAGGTGGTCGACAGAATAGTTGCGCCTTCCCAGCTCTTCGGCCGCGCTCATCCCTCTAGAATGCAAGAATATCCCAACGGGTAGAAGGTCTGGTCATATAGCCGGGCTCGCTGAACCGGTTTATCCCGGGAGCGCGGGCGTCTCGCCCGCTGGACAATGAATGCGGGCGGGACGCCCGCGCTCCCAAGATACCAAGCCTGCCGCACGCCTCGCAACGCCTCCTCCAGCGCGCCTTTGACTTTGGTCGCTTGAAGGCTTTGTCTTGGTCCCTTTCGAACATGCAGCAGCTTCACGCCTACTGGCGCATGGAATACATCGAGGCGCCACGTTATCCGGCGAGGATGAAGCGCCCGTTCACCGAACTTCCCGCCCTCGGCGACGATCGTGCGGCCTTGATCGTGCATCGCTCGGCCACCGCTTATCTCATTCTGAACCGTTTCCCCTACAATCCTGGCCACTTGTTTGCAGTGCCATTTCGAGCCGTCACGGAGTTGGAA
>DAITQE010000752.1:0-2218 GCA_036833235.1 Opitutus sp. | reverse complement strand
CCGGAGAGGCCGAGCGTCCACATTTCGTTGGGTTGAAAATCAAGCCGCCCACTCACCGTCGGGTGCTCCCAACCGTCATCCACGGCTTTCCACGTCGAGGGCCGGGACGAAAGCGCGGCGTTCTTTACCTCGGCCGCATATCCCATTCGGCCAAGTTCGCCCGAGATTGCAAATCCACTGGCGTAGCTCGGGCCCCAAATAATCGGCAGTCTGAGATATTTTTCATCCGCCGTCACCGGATGTGATGGTCGGGGGCGAACATGCGCCCAGGTCAACAGAGTCCCCGCGGTTGTGGCCGGAACAGAATCCCACATGCCGGTCAGGTGTTCATAAGGCAGCGGGGCGTTGACAAAAGGGTTTTCCCAAGACCCGTGCCGTCGTACCCAGCTTCCGATTACGGTCGCGAACTTTCCCACCTGTAGATTGAAGCGCCCATCGAGCCATGGCGTCAGCCGCACCATGTACTCGTCGAGTCGCGCCTCTCCCGGTTCATCGCTGGGGTCGAATCCCCGGTCGGCCCGCGCCTGAAGAAACGCATACACGCGCGGACCTATTTGCAGATCCGCAAACGTGGTCAGCCGCGGGTTGAATAGACTTTGCCCCCGCGCGTCGATCAAGGCCGGTGCCGGCTCGGTAAAGCGGTATCCCTCCAGCTCGATGGTCCCGCTTATCCGCGCGCGCACATTTCCATCCTCGGTGTGAAACGTAAGCTGCTCATCGAGTTCGTCGATTACATCGTCGGCCGCGTCTGCTTGCGCAAGGCCAAGTATCAACGCGCAGCACGCGATGACTGCGGCGTTCACGGCCACTCCCCGTCTTCTCCGTTTTCGTAACGACTCCCCGGGCGATCCGGGCAACGCAGGCTCTTCCCCAGCCCACTTTTGCTTCGCAGCGTCCGCGTTCATATTATTTTCAAATCGCGGGTCTTCGAACGCATGCAAGCCGGAAGCAAACCTCGAACTCTGTCCACTCCTCGTCCGAACGCAACAGACGCAGGTCGCCTCCGTGAAGCCGTGCCAGCTCGCGAGCAAGATTCAGTCCCAGTCCATACCCTGGAACATTTTCGCCAATCGACCCCCGGTGAAATCGCTCGAAAATATGGGCGCGACCTACCGCCGAGATCGGTCGACCGGTGTTCCTCACCGTGAGAAAAACGGCGTCCGCTTGCGTCCTCGCCGCAATCTGAATGCGTCCGCCCGGCCGGTTGTACTTCCGCGAATTCTCCAGAAGATTTTGGAGGACGAGCGAAAGATATCGCTTCTCTCCCATCACATATAAGCCAGGGGCGAAATCGGTCTCGATGGCCAGATTCAGTCCGTCCGACTGCACACCTAAATCGTCGAGCGCCGCTTCAATCAGCTGCGTAAGATCGACCGCGCCGAACTCAATTTTCAAACGGCCGGCGTCCATGCGCGAAAGCAAAAGCAGGTCTTCGATGACATTCGAGAGCCGGTACGTTTGATGGATCAGCGCTGATACTTCATGGCACTCCTCGGCCGAGAGATTTTCGCGTGCGAGCAATTCCTCCAGTCCTGCGCGTAAAACCGTCACCGGTGTTTTTAGCTGGTGAGACGCGTCGGCCGAAAACCGAGCCGCGCGCTGCAGTTCCTCATTCGTCGACTCCAGCGCCGCTTCCGCCCGTTCGCGCTGGGCGAGATTCTCCGCGGAATCCACCGCGAGTTTTTCGACGGGCTGCGAAAACCGTCCCGCCAGGACGTGACTCGCCGCAAATCCTCCAAGCAGTAAGATCGCCGCCGCGCCGAGCACCTGCCAGCGTAGCGCACGCTGGCGCGCGGTTAGTTCCAGCAGCGGGTAAACACACACTTCATACGCGGGAGGGAAAACGGAATCGGGGTTCAGTTGCTTGTAGAAGAGGAGATGCGGCACTCCATTGATTTGTTGTCCGAAACTGCTCGCGCCGCCGCGCCCCGCTGCGATCGATCGCGTCACTTCGTTGGCCAGCACCGGCTGTTCAATGTTGGGCAATTCATTGAAATAGAGATGCCCGTTCACCCAGAGGCCGCGCTTGATCCCGGCGCCGGATGGCGCGTCGACGAAAGAGGCCGGTTTAAAGCCGAGCACGAGCGCCGCGATGATTTCACCCGTTTCGGTGGACACGATCGGCACGGCGAAAATCTCGACCAAAGTTTCGTTCGCCAACCCGCGATGGTTCACTAGATAGCCAAGTTGCTGGCGCCCGGGTACAGCCTTCAACCCG
>DAITQE010000751.1:0-2220 GCA_036833235.1 Opitutus sp. | reverse complement strand
CACGTCGACATCGAGATTCCGATCCAGCTTGGGGAAGCGCGGCAACGTGGCGGAATCGATCCAGTACGATGTCGTATTGAGCGTCTGCATATCCAGATAGACCGTCGCAACGCGAGGTGGTTCGTGGCACCTGGTGACGCAGAGTGGCGCGGGGCGCCCCACGGTTTCCGAACCGCTTCGTAAATGTGGGCTGCCAGCTTGCTGGCGCGGTTTGAGCGCGAGCAAGCTCGCTGCCTACGTTCAAACCGGCGGAGTGAGGGCACCCCGCCCACATGGCCGGGCGGCTTACGGGACGGTTCGCTCTACCCAGCGGCGGCTGTTAGTGATTTTACGATAGCTCGCGGGTTATTTTTTTAGTTTCTTCCGACTTTTGTAATCCTGCAGGAAGATGCTGCCGACGAGGTAGAATGCGCCCGCGGCGGCGGCGAGGAACAGGAGCATCGCGAGTCCCGGATACCCGAACAGGCGAAAATGCGTTTCCACGCGCATGAGAAGCGAGGCGCCGATGATCAACGCCGCGAGCACAACTCCAGCGGTGATGCGGTTCGCAATTTTCTGCATGCCGTCCAGCGCAATGTCGGCGTCAATGGCCTTCACGTTCACCTCGAGCTCCGCGTTCGTGATCGTATCCATGATACGGTTAAGCCGCGAGGGCAGGCCGCTGAGGAAGTCCTTCATCTCCAAAAGCGAGTTGAAGACGTTGGCCTGCGTAAGGTCCTGCTTCATCCGCCGTGACATCAAGTCGGATACGTTCCGGCGAATGGACGCGTTGGGATCAAAATCGGGATCCAAAATCCGACCGACTTCATCGAGCTGCAGGAGCGTCTTCCCGAGCAGCGTGAGTTCGCTCGGAACGAACAGGCCGTTGTCGCGGGCGTGTTGACTCACATCGAGCAGGGAGCGTCCAATATTCATCTCCCTCAACCCTTGATCACGACGCAGCGCAACGAGCTGACTGATCTGGCGACGGAATTCAGCTTGGTTGAAATTTTCCAGCTTTTCGCTGATTCGAATTACGATCTCGGCGGCGTCTTCCCCTTTGCCGTCGTTGAGCGCGAGGAGAATTTTGAGCAGACTCTCCTGCATTCCGGGCGACGTGTGGCCGACCATGCCGAGATCGAGCAAGGCAATCCGGCCATCGTCCGTGATGAACACATTGCCGGGGTGCGGATCGGCATGGAAGAGTCCATCGACGAGCACCTGTTTAAGATAAGCGGAGAAAATTTCGTCGATCAGAGGAGTGCCATCGATATCCAGCCGGGCGAGGGGACTGAGCGACGTCACCTTGCGGCCGCGAACATAATCCATGGTGAGCACGCTACTCGTCGTGTAGTCGTTGATCGGTTGAGGGACGAGGATCAGCGCAAAATCGCGCAAGTTTTCGCCGACCTTCGTGAGGTTCTGCGCCTCGTTGAGGTAGTTGAGCTCCTGTTGAATGGTGCGGCGAAACTCCTCCAGGACGGTTCCGAACCGATACCGTTTACCCATCGTCGTGTGACTGTCGAAAAACGCGGAGATCTCGCCGAGCACTTCAAAATCATTGGCGATCTGTGCGCGGATGCCGGGCCGCTGGACTTTGACGACCACGGGGCGACCGTCGCGAAGCTGCGCGAAATGGACCTGGCCGAGCGACGCCGCTGCGATGGGTTCAGGATCGAAGCGCGAAAATGCCTTGGAGATTCGCACGCCGAGTTCGGTCATCACGATCCGTTCGACGTCCTCGTATGGAAACGGCTTTACCCGATCTTGCAGACGCTCGAGCGCGGTGATGTAAGCCTCGGGTAGCAGATCGGGGCGGCCGGCGAGAACCTGGCCGATTTTCACATAAGTCGGCCCCATCGCCTCGAGATCATCGGCCAGCTGTTCTGGTTGAGAGGAGGCTGGCTCGGGTCCGGTTTCAGTGGGGCCGAACTCCTCGGATGAATTCATCTGCTGAACCAGGTCGGATCGCCCGTACTTCCAGAGAATCCCGGCGATTTCCTTGTATCGTTTAAGGTGGGTCGAGGAGAATTTCATGGGTGGGCGACGCGGTAACCTGAATTACAAAGAATAGACCGACACGGTTTTGCCGGAACGGTTCGGAGGTTGGAGTGACGCCGATCTCCTGGATCAGCGGCGTTGCCGCAAGAGATTGCGTTTTCAAAACTAAAGACCGGCGGCGCGCCCTTCCCTGACGACCACGGTCTTTCGTTTTGATGGCGCAATCCGTTACGTGGTAGG
>DAITQE010000750.1:0-2221 GCA_036833235.1 Opitutus sp. | reverse complement strand
GAATCCTTCTGCGTTCACGACGGCGCTCCGCAGCTCACCGACTCGCCGTTCGCCATCGTAGAGTGCTGCCGGCAAGCTCGGAATCGCGCCGTTTCCTCTGACGCGCAGCAAACGGCGGCGTACCTGCCCCATCGTTTTCAGCCGTGCCATGACTTCCTGGCCAAGGTAACATCCTTTCGTGTACGAAATCGCCGTCTCGTCCAAACCGCCTTCATTCGGCAGCTCACCAGGTCCGATATCGATCGGCACAACCGGAATTTTCGCGGCGATTCGCAACTGCTCCATTTCAACCGCCGAGAGTTCGCTTCGGCCTGCAAGCGCTGCAGCAACGGCGCGTTCGTTTTCCGATGTGACTGGGTAAACCCATTCGCTGCTGGGCTGTAGTGCTCGGCGCCCTACAAAGCCAAATCCCACGTCAGTCGCTGGCACTTGCGGAAAGCCGCCGCCAGGCAATCCGAGCAATGCCACGCCGGCCCACCGACCGGACAAATCTTCGATTACCACGTCGTCCGCGACGATGAAGGCTTCGAGCCGTTCACGAATTTGAGGCCCCAACGAGAAATAGCTCACGATCCAGAATTCCGCAGGTGCGGCACTGCTAACGACAAAGCCATCCGCCAAAACACGCCCCTTGTGATTCAGCCAGAGACCATAAACCGACCGGTCGCGCTCGAGATTTCGCAAATCGTTGGTCAACTGGCCCTGCAGAAAAGCGAACGAATCTTCCCCGAAAATCCGCAGCACAGCTGCTGGCGACCAGCGGTAAAAACGCGGATCTTCCAGTAAATTATCTATTTTGTTATCCGCTTTGGTCACGAGCGTTATGAAAAAAGATGGTAGATTTTGCTAACTTTGAGTTGACGGTGCTTCAAACCAGACTACAACTCAACTCATCAAATTTAACACTTCTCCCGCCTAGCGGGAGTTTTGGGGTAACTAAGAAAGCAAAGGCGGGCCGCTTAGGGGTAAGCGGCCGGCCACTTTTTTTGCCCAAATTCAGAGCCCCGCCAGACCGATGAAGCGGAGCTTGCACGCCGTGCAACCCGCAAGCCAAGCTGGCGATTCATGCAGAGAACATCGGACATCAATGTCGTCGAGACACGCGCCCTGCCGTCTCCCGCAGTACTCCTAGCCCAGCTCCCGAAGACCGAGGCGCAAGCAGAGTTCATCGCTCATGCGCGCCGCGAGATTCATCGGCTGATCTTCACGGACGACAAGCGCTTCCTGTTCGTCGTTGGGCCCTGCTCGATTCACGATCTCGAGGCCGGCCGCGACTACGCCCGAAAGCTGGCCGGACTCGCGAGGGAAGTTTCCGACCGCGTGATGATCGTGATGCGCGTGTATTTCGAAAAACCGCGCACCACCGTTGGCTGGAAAGGTCTTATCATGGACCCGCACCTCGACGGCTCGCACGATATCGCGGCCGGTCTGCGCCTGGCTCGCACGTTCCTGCGCGACATTTTGGATCTTGGGCTGCCAACTGCGACCGAGCTCCTCGATCCGATCACCCCGCAATATATTGCGGATTTGATTTGCTGGTCGGCCATCGGCGCCCGCACCGCCGAATCCCAAACCCATCGGCAAATGGCCTCTGGGCTTTCGATGCCCCTTGGCTTTAAAAACGGCACCGATGGGTCAATCGCCACAGCAATTAACGCGATCAAAGCGGCCGCCCAACCGCACACGTTTCTCGGGATCAATCTGGACGGTTCCGCATCAGCGATTGTCACCCGTGGAAATCCTGACTGTCACATTGTGCTCCGTGGCGGCGCAACGAGCCCGAATTTTTCGACCGCGCACATAGCGCAGACGGAACAGCTGCTGACCAAAGCAAACCTTCCTCGGTCAATCCTTGTCGATTGCTCTCACGATAATTCATCGAAGCAGCCCGAACGACAGCCGGACGTTGTCCGTGACGTGGTGGCCCAAGTAACCGCTGGAAGCCGGTCCATCATGGGTGCTATGGTCGAGAGCAACATCGGAAGCGGGAGCCAGCCATTCCCTCAACCAAAAGAAAAGCTTCGCTATGGCGTCTCCATCACTGACGCATGCATCGACTGGGCAACGACGGAAGCGCTGGTTCGCGAGATTCACGCATCACTCGCGCCGCGATTTTCGTAGAGCAACCGGCACGCGCGCCTGATTCAAATCCATTATCGAGCTGAAACCAACCCGTCCCGCTGCTCCCGCAGCGGGCGACGTCTGAAAGTGTAGCCCTGCC
>DAITQE010000749.1:0-2237 GCA_036833235.1 Opitutus sp. | reverse complement strand
GTAGTACGGGCAGCCTGCCCGTGCTCAGCGCTCGACGCGGTCAGACTGACCGCGCTACGTCGTACGCCTCGCTATTTCCACCTCGAGCTCGAGCTAAACGGTTTGCTGAAACCGCCGGGGAGTAAAGAGTCGGAGTGATGTTCGCACATTCAGCCGAATTTCCCACGCCTGTCTGGTCCACGACCTGCCAACCATGATCGCAATTCGCCGGACATGGTGGCTTTTCGCCGGCTCGTTGGCTGCGGCTATTACCATTTTCTGGTGCGGAGTTATTTTCCCAACCCCTCGATTTCCTCATTTCTTTCAAGTCGAGCTGAGCAGTGCCACGCCGACTCTCGCCAAGATTTACTACAGCCGTGGCGCAGGATTTCGCGAAACAGAATCGGCCGAACAGAGCGTCGATGCCTCATCCGATTTCACCATCGTCCGGCTGCCGCTCCCTCCGGGAAAATATCGCGAGCTGCGCTTTGTTCCACGAACGACTGCCGGCGCCGTTCGCTTTCGGAACGCCCAGATCACCACGTTCGACGGACGCACCGTGCGTCGATTTAAGGCTGATGATTTTTCTCCGAACGCCAGTAACGCACAACTCAAAGAGATCGACGGCGTTTTTCACCTGCAGACGATCGTCGATGGAACCGCTCCGCAGCTATCGATAGTCTTCAAGCCCATCCTGCGCCTCGCGTTCGGATTTTGGTCGAGAGCAGCTCTCGTGCTCCCGCGCTGGCTTTGGACTTTCGGCATCAGCCTGACGGGCCTGCTGCTGACCGAAGCCGTATTCAGAATGCGGTACACCATGCCGCCGAGATTGCGTGAGCTTTGCACCGCTCGGCCGCGCACGGCGTTGGCCATCTGCGCCGTCATCGCCACCGCGATGTCATGTTATCCGGTGGTATTTTTCGGCAAGAGCTTCCTGTCGCCGACGAGCGGAACCCTGCTGCTCTACGACCATGCTCCGACGGTGCCTGGCTTCACCGATTTGCGACCGGACGAAGCCCGCGGCTCGGATGTCGGCGCGATGATGTGGCAGCATCTTCCCTACACGGTGCAACAGAACCGCGCGCTTCGTTCCGGCGCGCTGCCGCTGTGGAACCGCTACAATTCCGCCGGCACAACGCTGTTCGGCCAGGGGCAGTCCATGTTCGGCGATCCGCTTCATTTTCTTGTGATCGCCGCCGGAGGAGAAGCGTGGGCGTTCGATTTCAAATTTGTTGTCATTCGGACGTTGTTCGCCTTCGGCGTTGGCTTGTGCGTCTGGGGATTGACGCGCGACTTCGCTGCCGCCGCGCTCGCCACGTTCGCGAGCGCATTCATCGCGTTCTTCAACTATCGCGGCAACCATCCCGCTGTATTCAGCATCGGATACTCGCCCTGGATTTTGGTGGCATGGCTGCAACTCGTGAGTGCGACCAACCGCCGGGTTTTCCGCCGTGCGCTCGTACTTTGGTTTTTCGCCAACTGGTTCGTGATTACCAGCGGCACGGTGAAAGAGGCTTATCTGCTCGGCCTCTCGCTCAATTTTACCGGCGCATTGATGTTCCTCCTCTCTCCGTGCGCAGCCGGTGAGAAGCTCCGCCGCGCCGTCATCATCGCGCTCGCGAGCGTCATGTTTCTCCTCGTTGCGAGTCCGATCTGGTGGACTTTCCTCCATTCGCTCGCAACGGCCTACACCGCGTACGACACCCCAACGGTGCTTCAGATTCCACGTGGATGGTTTGTCGGTTTGTTCGACGATCTCTTCTATCGCGAATTCATTCCCGAAAATCATTTCTACCAGCCCGCGGCCAATTTCCTGATCCTGCTCGGATGTTTCTGCGCGGTCCTTCAGCCACGTCGTTTGCTCGCAAGTCGCGCGGCCTGCGCGGTCCTGGTAACAGCGCTCGTTGCTATCAGCCTCGCCTTCGAAGTCGTCCCCGCATCCTGGCTCCTGGCGATTCCGTTTCTTCGCAATGTTCAACACATTCACAATGTGTTTTCAGGCGTCGCCGTGGTTCACTTATGTGTGCTGGCGGGCTGGGGCTTTTCAGCGGCGCGGCAGCCGCTGCTCGCCGGACATGGCCGCCGTCTCGCGGTGAAAATCGCGGGCCTGCTGATCGTGATGTTTCTCGCTTACTATTCCAACATCCCACCGGGCTGGACCAACGGCCCGGCCTGGCATGGCTGGTCGAATCTCAATTTGTACCAATCGGCGGTTTACCTTCACGTCATTCTGCTCCCACTCGCCATCCTGTTTCTCC
>DAITQE010000748.1:1368-2251 GCA_036833235.1 Opitutus sp. | reverse complement strand
AGGCCACCAAATTTGCGCGCCAGATCCTTCGCCGCGGCAGCGCCCACGTGCGGAATTCCGAGTCCATGGATGTAGCGCCACAACTCCGCCCGTTTGCTCGCTTCAATCGCCTCCAGCAATTTGTCCGAGGATTTTTCCACGCTCTTCCCGAGCGTCAGCAGATCCTCGCGCTTCAACCGGTAAATATCCGGCAGGCTCCGCACCCAGCCTTTCTCCACCAGCACATCGACCATCGCTTCGCCAAGACCCTCGATGTCGACGCATGCCTTCGACGCAAAATGCTGGACGCGCCGCCGCACCTGCACCGGGCATTCAAAGTTTGGACACCGCAGCGCGACCTCACCTTCGATTTGCACGACTCTCGTGCCGCAGACCGGACAGTTTTCCGGAAACGCGTACGGCACGCACTCTGGCGCACGGCGCGCCGTGTTCACGGCGATCACCGCCGGGATGATCTCGCCGGCTTTTTCAACGTAAACAAAATCGCCCACGCGAATGTCCTTCCGCGCGATCTCGTCGCGGTTGTGCAACGTCGCCCGCGCCACCGTCGTGCCCGCGAGCACCACCGGGTCGAGCTCCGCCACCGGTGTCAGCACGCCCGTGCGGCCAACCTGAATCGTGATGGCGAGCAGCTTCGTCTCCGCGCGATCCGGCGCAAATTTATACGCCATCGCCCAGCGCGGAGATTTGCTCGTTGAGCCCGCGCGGCGTTGCAGCGGCACGGAATCGAGTTTCACCACGGCACCGTCGGTGGCGTAGGCGAATTCCTCGCGGATCGCATCGAGTTCCCGCACGGCCGAGAGAATCTTGTCGGCTCCTCTGACGGTCCAAAATTTCTCCACCGTCGGCAGGCCCCACGCTTTCACCCAGCCGTGAAATTGCG
>DAITQE010000748.1:0-1358 GCA_036833235.1 Opitutus sp. | reverse complement strand
CGCATACAATGGCTCGCCCGCTTCCTCGCGCTGGCGGTTGATCCGCAGGAATTCTTCGGTCGTCAGATAAACTTCACCGCGGATTTCGATCACGTCCGGCATCGGTACGCCGGCAGCATGCTTCAGGTGGCGCGGCAGCGTCTTAATCGTGAGCGCATTGGCCGTGATATCATCGCCTTCGACTCCGTTGCCACGCGTGACGGCACGCACGAGTTTCCCTTTTTCGTAGGTCACGCTGATCGCCAGGCCATCGATCTTCGGCTCGACGACAAAATCCAGTCCGTCCCGCTCGAGATCGCGCATTAATCGCGCGTGGAACTCCATCAACTCCTCGTCGGAGTAGGTGTTGTCCAAACTCATCATTCGCTCGCGGTGACGGTAAACTTGGAATCCTTCCGTGCGGTCATCGCCCACTTTGCCGGAAGGCGAATTAATCGCCGCGAACTCAGGCCACGCCGCCTCGAGCTCCGCCAGTTCGCGCTTCAGTCCATCGTAATCGAAATCGCTGATCTCTGGCTTCGCTTGACGATGATAGAGCTCGTCGTGGCGAGCGACCTGCGAACGCAGATCCTCGATTCGTTGCTGAGCCTCGGCCGAAGTCATGAGGCCGAGACTGTCGCGACTCGCGCCGGGTTTTCAACCCGGCGCTTTCGCCAAAGCGGGGTTTCCAACCGCAACAGATACCACGCCCATTTTCGATACAGCACGATGGCCAGCGCTGCGCCCGACGTGTCCGCCAGCCAGTCTGCGAATTCGACCGAGCGACCCGGCGTGAAACTCTGGTGCCATTCATCTGAAACGCCGTAAAGTGACACCAGCACCAGAGCGATCCACGCGGCGCGCGGCCGTCGCCCGAGCCGCACGACGAGCGTGCCCAAGAGACCGTAAACGGCAAAATGCGCGACCTTGTCAGTCCCGGGGACCGATGGACCGGCGAGTTCTGAACGGGTGGATGCAAGAAAAATGAGCGCAGCAATGATCACTGGCCAAAGCCACGCACGTCGGGAAGTGGTGAAAGGATTCTGCACAGCGGCCTACTGACCGAGCGAATCGCCGCGCCGCAACCTGAAATTAATCGGTGGTACGCCAGTCGTGGCATGCAGCTGTTGAATTTCAGCGAATGCAGATGCGCGGAGGGAATTGGCGGGTGGGACTTCGCACGCGACGCGTAATCAAAACTCGTTGAACAGCGTCGCCGTAGATTTCGAACCAATCCGGACTACGTTGAAGCCCGCGCGCGAGAGAGAGATTTCTAAAATCAGGCCGAGGTCCTGCTTGGCTGAATCAGATATATGCCGTTTGAGGGGGCGCATCTGCGAGTTGTCGGTGAATAGTAGCGCGGGCTTCCAGCCTGCATC
>DAITQE010000747.1:1792-2254 GCA_036833235.1 Opitutus sp. | reverse complement strand
GTTCTGCACACGTCGAAGGTGCCGGCGGCTGTCTGGCGGGCGTGGCGCGATTTTGAGAAAAAAGCGCAGGAAGTGCTCCGGGTTTCGGCTTCCGATGGGCACTCGGCTTCGGAGCGGTCGGGAACGAATGGCCGATCCACCGGTGAAACTGTGCGGAATCAGGGAGATATGCTGGTGTTGGCGGAGCGTTCCTTCAGAGCCGGACGTTCCTCCCGGGCGCGTCATCAAGAGAAGAGTTACAATGCCCTCTTTCTCGAAACGGCGCGAAAGATTCTGTCCCACGATTTGGAGGCCGGATTAACCAAGGCGGCGGAGCTTCGCTTGCAGCGGGACCGGTCGATCGGCTTCATGCGGCACTTTCGCAACGCGGCGCAAGAGACGCTTGCTCCGGAAGATTTGGGCAGGATCGTCGAAGCGATCCGGGTTCACGAGACCGGCCCAAGGCGGGGCTGCCATTCGGGC
>DAITQE010000747.1:0-1782 GCA_036833235.1 Opitutus sp. | reverse complement strand
CCCCGCCAGGTCCAGCTTCAACTAACATCCCGGAAGTCGCACCTCCGGGCTTATCGCGAGGATGGTCCACGAGTAAGTTTGAGCCAGCCAATTTTCATAAAATACTGCGGGGTCATCGCGACGAGCGATGGCAGTTTTTTCGGGCATTGGATTTTTGTTTTGTCGCGCGCTCGATAGAACTGTCGCGGACCCGCGCCGAGGCGGCGGCTCGGTTAAAGCAGCATCAGTCGGTTATGTTTACATGTTCATTTCCCGTCTCTGCTCGCCGCGAGGAGCGGGTCAAAATTCGCCAGTAGCTCCGCGAGCAAATCGTGCAATTTTCCGGGCGAAATGGCCTCTTCCAGAACCTCGATTACGCATCGCGCGTGAAAGATCGCGTCGGAGAAATCGCAGTTCTCGCGGAGCGCGACGCGGTTCATGAACTCGCCAGACGAAAGACGCTCGGGAGCGACGAGCGACTCCGACAGGTAGTAAGCGATCTCGCGCGGCAGTTGAGCGGCGAGGTCCGAGGCTTCGTTCGGCACAATCCGCTCGGCCAGCGTTGCCAGCGTCGCGCGGACTGCTGTGACGGCCCTCTCGGTCGATCCCAGACGCGCCCGGTTATGCACTTGATTGATAAAATGATCATAGTCCATGACTACCTCCTTTGGGTTGATGCCGAACAAGTGAACGCGCCATGTGACCAGACGCGCCGAACCTGCACTATAGGCGCGCAAACGCGCACCCGCCATCGGGTGCTTGCCTAGAAAGAGATGGGAGTCCGTCGCAAGGTGCGCTTACTTTGTCGCTTGCCGCGCCCAGCGTTGCGAACCGCGCCTCGAAGTCCCACCAGCGCATGCCAGCGCATACTGGATGGAGTCGATGCGAAGCGTTTCGTTATTATCCCCAGCCAGATTTCAGCCCGCCGCCTGATGGAATTCCGTTTGAGTGGCGGGTAACGTTCGCACGTCATGATGAAATCCAATTCTCCAATTACGAACGAAGACATCGCGAAACGCGCCCACGACATCTGGGAAGACTGCGGACGGCTGGAAGGACACGAAACCGACCACTGGTTCCGCGCGGAACAGGAATTGCGCAAGGACCGTGGCCAGGCAGAACAGTTCGCGCAAAGCACGCGAGCCTCGAAGGCCAGCCGGACAGCGCACGCTTGAGTCGGCGCTGTGCAACCGCAGCTACCTCACTCTCGCCCTGTTCGCCGTAGCGCGAGCAGAGGCTAGGCACGTGAAGTCCGGCGGCTGCAAACCGTATTGTGTGCTACTTTGGTTGCGGCAGCCGCGGTGTGAAATGGCGTGCCTGCAGTCGCGCGATTCGGGCGGGTCGCCGACAGTGTGGGCACAAGCGCGCCATAAAAGCAGCTGGTTACCATTGCTGTTCCCGCGATCACGATTTAGCTGATTGAATCGATCGTCACGGTGAGCGAGGTCACCCACCTCCTCGTCGATTACAAGCTCCACTACGCCTGTGCGAGTGAAGCAGAAAGCAAGAAGCCATGGCCACAAGCAAGGCAGAGCAGAATAAGGAACAAAGTCATTTCCTGCGAGGAACGATTCAGGAGACCTTGCGCAGCGATGCCTCCCATTTCGGCGAGGAGGATATTCCGCTCCTCAAGTTTCATGGGACGTACCAGCAGGACGACAGGGACGCTCGCGGTGAGTTGAGAAAGGCCGGACTCGACAAGGCATGGAGCTTCATGGTTCGCACCAAAATTCCGGGCGGCCACCTTGCGGCCGATGAATATCTGAAGCTGGACATTGGACCACAGTTTCGGACGTGCTCGGC
>DAITQE010000746.1:0-2259 GCA_036833235.1 Opitutus sp. | reverse complement strand
ACCCAAACCACCCATGGCAGATAAACCACAAAGGCCCAGGCCGGGTGCGGCAACGGCCACGCGAGCTGGCGGAGAAAAACTTCCAGCGCGAGTTGCCAGCTGTCCGCGCGGAGCGCAGCGGTGACCGTGATCGATGGAAAAAATGCGACGAACGATGCGATCACAACGAGCGCGAAACTCAGCCCCACGACGGCGACACGCCGATTGCCATCCGAGCGCCCCCAACGCCACGCGAGCAGAAACGCCGCCGCCACGTGCGCGAGAATGGCTGAATGTTGCGTGAACAAAACCGCAACGCCCGCGACATGTCCGAGCCACCAGAGCTTCGAGAAGCATTGCTCTGTGCAAACGGCGCCAAGGTAAATCAAGGTGAGCGCGATCTGCAGATAAACCAGCGACTGAATTCCCCAGAGAGTGTTTTCCCACGTGATCGGCAGCGCGAGCACGGCGCCGGCAAGCAGCGCGAACGCCGGTCGAGCCCAACCTTGCAAACCAGGCAGAATCAGCCGGAGAAAAAGCGCGACGGAGCCCGCGAAAATCAGCGCGTTCACCGTCGTCTCGACGAGATTGTTCCACTGTCCATTCAGGCGAACGAGACCGAATGAAAGCAGCCGCGTGAGAACAGGCCAGTGGTCGTTGAGCGGTTGAAAAAAATTTCGCAGGCCGAGATGGCCCTGCGTCCATGGTCCAAGCAAGTCGATCGCGGTGCACTGCCACTGATCGCGATACGGCAGCACGGTGCCAAACGCGTCGACCAAGCCAAGATGGCCGGCCAGCGCGAATAAGGCGCCAGCGGCCGCCGCAGCGCCAACTCCGGCGCGGGAGTGAGGCGAGAGGTTCATTCGCGGAAGATCTTTGGCTCACCACAAAGCCACAGAGACACAACGAAGACCTCAGCCGCGTTCCGGTTTTCCTCGGTGTCTCCGTTTCTCCGTGGTTCACGCATGCGCTGCTTTTTTTGACTAGAACATCACTGAATCACGACGTCGCCCCAGGCGGTCCAATCCCACGAATTCTCGTCGTTCGGCCCTGGGGAAACCTCGAGCTGCAGATGGCCGCCCGCCGGTAGCTTGCTCAAGTCCACGTCGAAATGGTGCAGCCCGCGATCCTTCGGCTCCTGTTTCGGTCGGATGAGTTGCGAAAAAAGCACGCGGCGCTCGGTGTCGGTCGCCCAAATCACCCGGAACTCCGCGCCGTCGGTATTGCCGTCGTTCAGGTAGGCCCCCGGTGGATAGCCGAACAACCCGCTGGCCCGTTTCACGCCACGAGGTGGCGTAAACACCATGAGGCTCGGGGCGTGCATGACGAGACACGCGTGGCCGTCGATTTCGATTTCTGACGGAACGGTGAACGCCGTGGTCTCGTCCGGCATCAGTGAGAACATGGAATATTTCGCGCGTTCGAGCTGCCGGTCGTATTCAGGTTTTGCATTCGAAGACGTGACGGCCGACAGCGTGACCATCGCGGACGGGGCGAAGTAACGGGCATCGCCCGGCGACACTTTCAGTTCGAGACTGTGAACCCAGCGCTTCGGTTTGCCGCCCTGGCTTTCGAGGTAGCTGTCAAGGTCGGTCACCAGTGGATTCAGCAAGAAACCGGCGCGCGCAGCCATGAGCGGGAGCCGATAGATTTCCTCTTTCTTCTCGTTGTCCACGATGCGCAGTTCGACGACCGGTGGCTTGTAGAGAAAATTGCGAGCGCGTCCAATAAGCGAGGGCGGCAAGTCGATCACAGCCCACAACGGTTGGTGTTCAAGATCGCCGAGGGTGCGGGTGAGCCCCACGGGCAGGCTGAGCTGTTTGAGGGGTTTAAGCGCGAGTTCTTCAGCAGAGGGTGCCGAAGGCCGGCGACGCCAGAGCTGGTAACCTTTTTCCGCGAGCACGAAACGATAGTAGTGCGGAAAAATCCGGAGCACGTACGAGTCGTCCAACAGCAGCGGGCGCTCGTCGATCGTCTGCAGTTTGAGCAGCGCGTAGTCGGGCGCGCGCGGCGACGAATAGAAGTCGCCGTTAAGCCGGTCGAGCCGCGGCGTGTACGCGGAGTAGCTTTGGAAGACCGGCCGCGGCGTGTAGTTGAAGCCATTGAAGAGCGCCACGCCCTGTTCGAAACCGAGCACGTCGATGGAGGATTTTCCGATCACTGCGCGGGTTTTGGGCAGGTCGGCGTTTTTCCGCTGCACAGTCAATTGATTCTCCAAATCCTGCCGGACGGTGGGCCAGGCCGTGATCGCGCGGAGGTTCTTGAGCACCTTTTCGTTGG
>DAITQE010000745.1:0-2260 GCA_036833235.1 Opitutus sp. | reverse complement strand
GTGTAGAGCCCGGACGCATTCCAGAGCATGAAGCCGCCTGCGTCGAGGGCCTCGAAGTTTATTGCGTTGAATCACTCGACGGTGCCGCACGTTTTCTCAGCGGCGAAAAAAAACTCACCCCCATGGCGCCGCGTCAGGCACACGGACGGCCAGCCGGGTTCGACGGGGGAATCGATTTTTCCGAAATCAAAGGTCAACACGCCTTGCGCCGAGCCGTCGAAGTGGCCGTCGCCGGCGGCCACAATCTTCTGATGATCGGCCCTCCAGGCGCCGGCAAATCCATGGTCGCGAAACGTGTGCCCACGATCATGCCGGCTCCGTCGCTCGAGGAACAACTCGAGATCGTCAGCATCCACTCCGCCGCCGGTCGCACGCTGAGCGGCGAGATGGCGTGGGGCGCCCGCCCCTTTCGCAGCCCGCATCACACGATCTCCGACGTCGGCCTCTTGGGCGGCGGCACCATTCCCGGACCCGGAGAAATTTCGCTCGCTCACCATGGAGTGCTGTTTCTCGACGAATTGCCAGAATTCAAACGATCCGCGTTGGAGGTCTTACGCCAGCCGTTGGAAGACGGCGATGTCACGATCAGCCGCAGTGCCGGGAAGATCACCCTGCCCTGCGCGTTCATGTTGGTCGCGGCGATGAACCCCTGCCCGTGCGGTTATCTTGGTGACGCAAAGCACGAATGCCGGTGCACGCCGACTCAGGTGCAACGCTACCGCAGCCGAATCAGCGGGCCGCTGCTGGACCGCATTGACATCCATGTCGAAGCACCGGCCCTGTCACTCACGGAGCTGCGCTCCGAAAAAACCAGCGAAACCTCGGAAGCAATCCGCGGCCGAATCGGCATTTCCCGGGCTCATCAACAGACGCGTTTCCTTGCGACGAAGACCACCGCA
Source organism: Opitutus sp. (assembly GCA_036833235.1). Taxonomy (GTDB): domain Bacteria; phylum Verrucomicrobiota; class Verrucomicrobiia; order Opitutales; family Opitutaceae; genus Opitutus. The sequence goes on along the minus strand of DAITQE010000745.1, from coordinate 1,361 downwards.
AACGCCCGAATGAGCCAGGCGCAAATTCGCAGGCATTGCGCCATCGATCCCGTACTCGGCGATCTGTTACAGCACGCCATGGAACAGCTGAGCCTTTCCGCGCGGGCCTTTGACCGCATTCTGAAAGTCGCCCGGACGATCGCCGACCTCGCGAGCGCCGTCCGGATTGAGGCGCCCCATCTGCTGGAGGCGATTCAATATCGGAGCCTGGATCGCGCGGTATTTTATTGAGTCAACGTCAGCTTGTTTCTTTTTCGGAAGCCCCTGACGACGGAAATGCCTTCCCCGGCAAGGTCGCCCGCCGGATGTAGGCTTGGTAGAGATCCAGGAAAAATTGCGGGCAAACATGCCGCAGCCAGCGACGTCGTTGCTGGGCACTTCGCCACGGATAAATCGGTCTCCATCCGCGGCTGGCGCAAAATGCGTTGTAATAACGCACGTTCATCTTCGCCTGCTGGTACACCGATGTCTTCGTGATGACGGTGTGCGAACGCGGATGGCGCCGCCAGAGCGTGTGCGGTTCGTCCAGAGTAACGATCTCGCCGAAATGAGCAGCGACCAAACTGAGCCGGCCATCAGGCCAAAGCGGCCTGCCGTCGCTGAAATCCAGCGGGAATCGCTTTTCCAAATACGAACGCCGGAAAGCCAGCGCACTCGTCGGATAGTAAATGTTGATGTCGTTGCTCTCGTAAATGTATTTGAGATAATCTTTCGCATGCCGGCGCGGGTCGTACTCGACGCCGAGAATTTGCCCCGAGTCGTCTATTTTCCACATGGGCGCCTGAACCATGATGATCTTCGACGAATGGTTGAACGCCGCGAGGTAGCTGGAAATCTTGTCAGCGGAAAACGCGTCGTCCGCATCGAGCAGGAAAATGATGTCACCCTTCGACACCGCAAAGGCGTTCTGAATCGCCACGGCTTGATTCGCCATCGGCGTGCTCTGGCCGCGCGCGCCGCGCAGAACCGTCAACGCCGAACCGTACCTTTTTAGCAGCTCGAGGCTGCCGTCCGTGCTCCCGTCATCATAGACAACAATTTCTCCGGGCTGAATCGTTTGATTCAGCGCGGAGTCAACGCACTGCGCCAGAAAACGCGCGTTGTTGTAGTTATTTATGAGAATGGAGGTTCGATCCATCGCGGGTGTCCTCAGAAATTAGCGGCAGCTTTCGGCCGGAAGTCGATAATCCGGACGCGGCCGATCTTGCTTTCCTTCGCCACCACGGCGTTTTCGCGCAACCACGTCTCTTCCGGAGCCGCCTCGCCCACATCGTGAATGCGAACGAACCAGATACGCTTTCGTCCTGCGATCAACGATCGCAGGGAATCCGGCACACAACGCGTGCCGAGTTGACCAACCC
>DAITQE010000744.1:0-2260 GCA_036833235.1 Opitutus sp. | reverse complement strand
ACTCCGGTTTTCATGTAGGTTGCGCGCTCGCCGCGCAACGTTGTGCGGCAAGCGCACAACCTACCCCGGACCAACGTTGCGCGACGAACACGCCACCAATCCGGATGGAGATGGACCAACGTTGTGCGGCGAGCACGCAACCTACTTTGACCGACGCCCCCACTTCGCGAGGAACGCGTCGATTTGTTTTCTCGAAAATTCGGCGCCGGTTGGCAGCGGCAGCGCGACTTCACCCATTCCGGCCCGGCCGACGATCATCTGCCAGGCGTCGGCCTTACCTGCGACCGCGTTCGCGAACGCCGTTTTGAGGTCATCGCGCTGGGCAATCAGCAAAAATTTCGTGCCTTTCGCGAGCTTCCTCGCCTGATCTGCGAGGCGAACGTCCCAGGTCGCATCGAATTCGAAGCGCAAGGTCGTTTGGTTTTTCGCGTTCAATTCCATCAACAGCGGAGCGCGAAAACGCCGGCCGTCGATTGTCACTTCCGGAGGACTGCTGTTGAACAGGATCATCTTTTCAAATCGCGGAAACTCCCAGAACTTCTCGATTTCAGCGCTCCAGGAAAGCAGCACCTGCGTGTCGTGAATGTGCGCGATTTCGGCGTCGTCCACCGTCGGATCCAGCAAATCCCGGCCGAGCCCGATCCGGCCTTTGAACCCAAGAAACGGCAGGAGTGTGCTGCCGGTGTCGAGCGTCGAACCCAGACGGTTCACAGTTCGCCCCGTCGGCTGGCGCGGATCGAGCACGAGAAAAAGATTTCGCCGCTCACCACGAGCCAGCAACGCAGATGCGGCGTTGGGCATCGAAACGTGGTCCGATGCGATGACGATCACTGTGTTCTTCCCATAAGGCGACGCCTGCAAACGCCGCACAAACTCACCCAGCAGCCGGTCCGATCCTTTCACGGCGTTGAGGATTGGATTGCTCCCATCGCCATAAGAAGAGGCCGCCACGGTTTTCGAGCGATGCCCGTCGGGCGAATGCGTATCGAGCGTCAGCAGGAACAGCCCGAAGTGTTTCTTTTGTTCGGCAAGCTCGGTAAACCTTTCAAAAACAAGGTTGAAAAGGTCGTCGTCGTAAATGCCCCAGTTGCTGATGTAGGTTCGATCAGGAATTTTCGGGTGCAGCTCGCTGAATCCGATGACCTCGTCGAAGTGGTGGCTCGTGAGAAATTTATCTTTGCCTCCAAACCCGCGGGGAGCTCCACCCCAGAATGAAAGATAGTAGCCTTGTTCGTGCAAGAGGTCGCCCAGTCCAACGGCTCCGGGCAGAAAGGAATCCATGCCCGACATCGAATTCGGATGAGCGGGCGTAAACAGCGGAATCCCGCACTGACTCGCCACCAGCCCGCCCATCGTGAAGCCGGTCCCGTAGAGCGAGAGAATATTCGTGAACGACGTGGCGCGCGTTTCGAGCGAACGGAGCTCGGTGATTAAGCCGGGAAAAATTCGCTCGTCGAAATACGTGCGTTCCAAACTCTCCGCATAAATAAAAACGAAATTGGGGTGCTCGTTCGCGATTGGCTTGATCGTGGGCGTTCGGTAGTGACGGAGGAAATCAGCGGTCTGAACCGGCGGACGACGCGCGAGACTGATCAAATCCGCGACGGCTGGATTCGAAGCCAGCGATGCAATCGCCAGGATGTAAGCCGCAGCCAAATATCCTCCTCGGCGAGGTCGGTCCCGCTTCCAACACGCGGCAGCCGTCAACAGCAGCGGCACGGCCAGGATTGCTGCGCCGCAAAGGGCGATGGGCCGCTCGTAATCTCGCAGCCCCGCGCCTGCAAAACCGTAATAGACGTGGAAGAGAGTCGCGGCATTTATTCCCTCGCCCGTAAAGTGGTTCGCCATGATCCAACCGATCAACAGGAGCGACGACGTCACTGTGACCGCGAGAAACAGCGCGATCAGCGGTTTTGTCCGGCCACTTCGCGCAAACAAAGCCGCTCCGAAAATCAGGAACGCCAAGCAAAGAGTGGAGGCTGTGGACATTCCGCGAAAGATTACAAAATGGTGTGCCGGCCGAGCCGCGTCTTTTTAACAGCGGGCGGAATCGACGGTTCCCATTCCGAAACGATGCAGGTCGATGTCAACAAACGAGACTGCCGCGCCCCGCGAACCGCGGATATCTCTCAGTTTCTAACGAGACGAGTAGCCAGAAAAATTAGGTCAGAAAAATAAAAATCCCCTGAGCAAGCGCCGGGGCATTGCAGAACCCGATGTCCGGGGTCCGGGGTCCGGGGTCCGGGGTCCGGGGTCCGGG
>DAITQE010000743.1:0-2279 GCA_036833235.1 Opitutus sp. | reverse complement strand
ATTCCACGACGCGTAGGGCGTGTCGCACCAATTGCAGCGCAGATTGCAGCCACTCGCACGCACGAACACCGAGGGCACGCCGGTCAGCACGCCTTCGCCTTGGATCGAATAAAAAATTTCCGAGATCAGCATCGGACTGTTGGAACGCTAATCTGCGCTAATTGCCGCTAATGTCAGAAAAAATGAGCGGAGATCAGCGGAGTTTAGTGTTCCCTCCCGGTTTGGTTGGGAGCAGCCCCGTCGAAACGTACACCGTCGGATCCGGTATTCCTGCCATCGCAAATGCTTCCCGTCGCTCAACGCATGTGCCGCATTTTCCGCAGTGAATTGCGCCACCCTTGTAACACGACCAGGTGCGCGCAAAATCCACCCCAAGCCGCACACCTTCTGCGGCGATCTGCGCCTTGTTCATCGCGATGAAAGGCCTCACCAATCGCACGCCAGCATAGGTTCCAAGCATCATCGCGTCGCCCAACGTCTTCATGAACTCTTCCCGGCAATCCGGATAAATGGCGTGGTCCCCGCTATGCGCCGCGATCACCGTGCCTTCTCCGCCGATGCTTTCGGTAAAGCCGCACGCGATCGAGAGCATGATGCCATTCCGAAACGGGACCACCGTCTGTTTCATGTTCTCCGCTTCATAGTGACCTTCCGGGACTTCGCCGCCGCTCTTCAACAAGTCCGAGGCGAACAGTCGGTTGACGAAATCCAGCGTGATTACCTCGTGCCGCACGCCCAGCTTCGCGGCATGCTCTGCCGCGAAAGGCAGCTCCCGGTGATTGTGTTTCGAGCCGTAATCGAAACTCACTGCCGCGATCACCGCATGCTCCCGCGCCGCCCAATAGAGCGCCGCCACTGAATCCATTCCTCCGGAACAAAGCACCACGACCTTCATCCCATTATGGCCGCAAAAAGGCCTAAGAAGCGCAAAAACTAAAATCCATCTCCCATTTGGATTTCTTGCGCCTTCTGCACATTCTTGCGGCCATTCTCCATGGTCATTGTGCACGACCCCCACTGTGCCGACTACGGTTCGTCCATGCGGCCCGAACAGCCGTCGCGTATTACGAGAAGCGCGGCTCATTTGCGCACGGCACACCCGGATTGGTCGTGGCGTTCACCGACGCCGATCACGGAATACGATCTGCTCCTCGCACATACGCCCCAACACCTCGAGCGTCTCACGCAGCTGCGCGATTTCGATAACGACACGCCGTTTTTTCCCGGCATCGCGGAGCACGCTCGCCGTTCGGTCGGCGCAGCAATCGCGGCCAGCGATGTCGCGTTGGCTGAACGGGTAAACGCATTTTCACTGATGAGGCCACCTGGTCATCACGCGACCGCTGGACAGGCCATGGGGTTTTGCTATCTCAACCAAATTGCTCTTGCGGCAATCCGCGCAAGCGAGTCAGGCGGTGGGCGACGCGTCGCGATTTGGGATTTCGACGCCCATCACGGCAACGGTACAGAGGCCATTGTTCGTGGTCGTCGGAATATCCTTTTCGCCTCCGTGCATCAGTTCCCAGGTTATCCGGGTACGGGCACTTCCTCATCGGATAACATCCTGAACTGGCCCATCGTGCCCCATACCCTGCGGCCCGAGCATATGGCGGCGTTGCGTAAGTCGCTCGACGCCATCTTAGCCTTTGACCCGCAACTCGTCCTGGTCTCAGCCGGTTTTGACGCTTACGTTGGCGATCCGATAACATCTATGACGTTGGAACGCGATGACTTCGCCACTTTGGGCCGCTGGCTTCGCGAAGCGGCGCGACCGTCAGCGGGCGTTCTCGAGGGAGGTTATAGCGAGGATCTCCCTTTGTTGATCGACGCGTTCCTATCGGCGTGGGAGAAATGAGTCGGATTTTCGAATGATTTCCCGCTTTCTTCCGCTGCCACTTCGCCGTTTGCTAGGTCTCAAAGTGACTTCCCGCCCGCCCGTTTACAGTCTCATCGACCAAGCCGGTCAACTCGCGCCACTCCTGGCGGCGCTGGATCGCGTCGACGAGGTGTCACTCGATACTGAAGCGGATAACATGTTTCACTACCGCACGCGGGTCTGCCTTTTGCAGTTTCTCGTGGGCAAGGAGATCTTCCTCGTCGACGTGCTCGCCTCGTTGCCGCTCGAAGGCCTTTGGGAGCGGCTGGCGCAAAAGCATCTCGTGATGCATGGGAGCGATTTCGATCTGCGATTGCTGCACGACTTTTGCCGGTTCCGACCGAAAAGTATTTTCGACACGATGCTTGCCGCGCAGTTGATCAACCGCCCGCGGATCGGACTC
>DAITQE010000742.1:0-2292 GCA_036833235.1 Opitutus sp. | reverse complement strand
TGCGCCGGGGCAAGCGCAAGGACGCGGAAAAGCTGCTCACTAAAATCGCAAACATTAGGGTTTGACCCTTTTTTCGGTCTCGTGGCGAGATTTCCGATTGCAAGTCGACCCGTTCGCCTCAACTCCCAAGTTCTTCGATGATCAACGAGTGCCAGCCAGTCCGATAAGTTTCGAATCCGGGCGACTGGGCGTGCGCCACCAGTACGTCCCTGCCGTCGATAGCGGTGCGATGGCTGACCTTTTTCTTCGCGAAAACAAGTCCGCGCTCGGGAAACTCGATTTTGTCCCGGAGAACCCGGTCGCGCGAATCAGCCAGCACGAGCCCGTCGTCATTGGTGATGCAGACGCGGGTCGCCGCTTTCTTTGCGCTGTCAATGGCCGTTTCGTGCACGATTTTCTGCGCGAGACCATCCCAGTTAAAAACGACGCCGAGTACGCCAACGGCTTCGGCTCTGGCATTCCCGTTGCGGCAGACCTTACACGAATAAACGAGAGCTCGTTGATTGCCGACAAGCGTAGATGTGTGGACGGACTGAAAACCGAAGTCGTCTCCACTGGCGGCGGAGAGCGCGGTTTTAAACCAAGAAGCCGTGCCATGTTGCGAACCCTGCGATTCGTAAGTCGACGGGCGACCGTTCGCGATGATCACGCCGTCGAGATTTGCGAGCACGATATCGAAATAAACGGTGTAGGCTTTTAGTATGACGCCGAGGCGTTCCACGGCATAGCGCACGGTTGCGGGCGAGGGTTGTACGAGTGCGTTGACCATCGCGGTGTCCGTCGCCCACCACCGGCAGTCGCAAGAGCGTTCATAAAGATTGCGGTCGATGAGGTCGATATTGGTGAGCGCGAGATCGCAGAGACGAGTGCCCCGAACATCCGTGGCGAGCTGTCGGCTAATCTCGGCAAGTTCGAGAACGAGGCCTTCCGATTCGCGCTCGAGCTTTCCGGCGGCGCTTTGTGTGCGATCCGAGAATGTCGCCATCTCCTGCGCAACGATCGCAAAGGCGCGGCCGGACTCACCGGCGCGTGCGGCCTCGATCTGAGCATTGATCGAAAGCACGCGGGCTTGGAGATTGATCTCTGAGATTTCCTTGATCGACCCGCGAATGCGGGCGAGGAGGGTGGTCGTGAGTTCGCTGATCCTTTCGGGGGTGGCGGTGATTTGGGCGGAAGCGGACGGGGATTGCTCCATGGGTAGAAACGGGGTGACCATCTGACAGCAGGTCCCATGCTCGCGCAGGAATGATTTCGGGTGGACAATAACGACACGGTTTTCCGGGATAGTTTCGTAAGCGTAGGCCGCGAGCTTGCTGGCGCGGTTTGAGCGCGAACGAGCTCGCTGCCTACGCCTAACCGCGATTCCAGGCGCAAGCCGGAAAGCCGCGGGACGTGGGGCGTGCCAAGAAAGTTAGCCTGCCCACAAAAAAGCCCGCCGGTAGCCGGCGGGCATCTTATCACATCGCGAATCGCGACTAGAGAAAATCAAACTCGTCCGAGATAACTTCCGTCAGCGGTGCTAACCTTGATGATTTCACCTTCCTTGATGAACAGCGGCACGTTAACGACCAGGCCGGTTTCCAACTTGGCGGGCTTTTGGACGTTGCTGGCCGTGTCACCCTTGATGCCATCGGCGCTCTCGATGACCTTGAGCGCAACGGTCGAGGGAAGCTCGATCGTTAGCGGCTTATCATCGACGAATAGCACATCGACGCGGCCCCCAGCAGTCAGATAATTTTTCGAGTCACCCAGCAATTGCGCGCTGAGCTCGATCTGGTCGAACGTCTCCGGATCGATAAACGCGAACGCGTCGCGATCAGCGTAGCTGAACTCCAGGCTGCGTTTGTCGGTCGGCATGACCTCGATCGTGTCGGTGGAGGCGAAACGTTGGTCGAGGGCCTTGCCGTAGCGGAGATTACGCATTTTCACTTGCACAAACGCCCGGAGATTTCCAGGTGTGCGGTGCTGCGTCTCCATCACGAGATGGGGTTCGCCGTTGAATTTGATGACTTGGCCTCTGCGGATATCGTTGGCTGCGGGCATGACGTTGGAGGTATTCGAATAGTAGGAAGGTTGAGAGTGAGGAAACGCCTTCGCGACTGTCAAGGCCGCGCCCTGTGCGAACTCAAAAGCGACCGATGAGCGGCCCGCGGATTTGTCATCAGTCCAAGTTACCGTTCGGCATTGTCTAAATGCAAAACGAGTGGCGGACCAACGTCTTTTGTTTTGGAATCACCTCTTGTAGGCTGCCAGCTTGCTGGCGCGATTGAAGCGCGAGCAAGCTCGCGGCCT
>DAITQE010000741.1:0-2295 GCA_036833235.1 Opitutus sp. | reverse complement strand
CGTGTAGGTTGCGCGCTCGCCGCGCAACGGCTTGGCCTGCGTGTGGCGCGGCAGGCGCGCAATCTGCCTGAGACAGAATCAATCATACGAGAGTACCATGAGGCGTGTTTCATCGAACATTTCGAGACGTGCTCCCGAGGCCGTTACTTTACGACTTTCGTCTCACCGACGTCCACGTGGTAATTATAGATGTTAGTCGTGAAAAATTCTTCGAGACGGTCGAACACTTTCACGTACGATCCGGGCAGCCAGCGCGCGTGCCCTTCACCTTCCACTTCGAGATACTCCGGTTTGAACGCGCCACCCGCCAATGCTCGGCGCAAGACGCGTCCGTTACGTTCGGGCACCAGCTGATCGTTTGTCGCCTGCACAATCAACACCGGCCCTCGGAGTCGCTGTCCATTCAGCGCCGGTGATGCCGCTTTCAACATCTTTGCGTCGCGACCGAAAAACGCCGCGCGCACACCGCCGTTGAATGAATAGGCACTGTTCGCATCCTGAATCCACCGCGGAAGATCCGCTGGCGCGTTGATACTGACCGCACAGCGAAACCGCTCGGGGAAAACCTGCATCGCCCGGATTGCCAGATAACCGCCATAGCCGTTGCCCAGGATTGCGACGCGTTTCTTGCTCACCGCTTCACGTCCTTGAACCCAATCGAGCGCCGCCACGAGATCGTCCAACGCCACTTTTTCGCCGCCGTCGCGCAACGCCCTCAAATGCGCGCGACCAAAACCGGCCGAGCCGCGATAGTTCACCTGCAAGACCGCAAACCCCATCGTCGCCAACGCCTGCGCGCCACGATCGTACCCGGGCAGATCGCGACTCCATGGGCCGTCGTGGCAATACACGAGCAAAGGCAATGGTTGGACCCGCACCGTGCGCGGCAGCGTGAGATAGCCGTTGAGTTTCGCTCCTGCCGGCGTGGTGAACGCGAATGATTTCGAAATATTTGCCGTGGCGGGCGAGAGCCAGGGCGCGCGACGGGCGTATTCAAAAATTCGTTTCTTACCGGCATCGTAAATGTAGTACGCGCCGGGATCCGACTGCTCGGATAACCGCACCAAGAACTTCGTCCGCGCGTCGTCCCACTCGAGAATCTCCACGTTCATGCCCTTCGACGCCTCCTCCATACTGCGCTGCAAGCCGGCGAGTTGCTGGTCCACCCAGAACGTCTCGTGCTTCAAGCTGTCGATCCGCGCACCGACGAGCGTTCGACGATGGCGATCGAACACCAGAATGCCTTCCGGCAGCAAGTCACTGGGATTGACAAAATCCAGCGTCGGATGCTCGAGCAAAAAGCCCGTGTCCTGCTTCTTCACGACATCCACCGCATGGATCGCGTACGTGTCCCGGCCAACGTTTGTCGCGTAATAGAGAATGTCTGGATTGTAGTCGAAACCGAGCGGTATCGACCGCTCTCCAAGCAGAGTTTCCGGCGTGATCTCGAGTCCGCGCACCGGCGTTCCAGCCAGCGCTTTTTCGTAGGTCGCGAAGCGCGCCCCTGCCTGTGGCGCGAGCCGCAAGGTCCGATGCGTGCCAACCTGCCGCAACATCGCTCGCGGCGCGCCTTGCTTGTCGCAGACGATCCGCGTCGTGAAATACTCGTCGAACGCCCCCTTCGTTTTTCCCGTGCGAATGTTCACCTTCAACACCAAGCTGTGGAGATTGGCGGAATCTTTCAGGTCGACATCATCCGACGGACCAACCGGGCCGCGAATTTCCACGAGAATGAAATCAGGTTCATCCGGCAAAAGTTCGAGCACATGAGGTCGCAGGCCGGCTATCGGACCCGCCTGACTCCCGCTGTCGAACAAATCCACAATATTGGAATCGCCAAGCTCACCGATTCGCCCCGGTAGCGCGCCGCTTTGATTGGAGGAAGTGACTTGGTATTGATCGCCGATTTTGGTGACAACCGGCACGCCGAAACCTTGGTCGATCGGTTCGCCATCGGGTCCGTAGAGCACACTGCGCCCCGATTCGGTTTCCATAACGCGCCCGGTCGACGGATCGATCACGAAGTTGGGCGCACTAATGTCGGGGCGATTCAGACCGGCGCTCTCCGCCTGAAGCTCGCGCGCGCCAAGCAGGAGCTTGAAATTCCGTCCGTCCGCATCGACGGCGACCAAAACCTCGTCCTGCACGCAGGCGACCACACGATCCGCCGTCGGCCACTTCAAATACGTGATCCGCGCGGGCACTTTTTCCGACACGCCCGAAAGCGGCACGGCGAGATCGCTCATCAACGGCAACTCGATCGCCCGATTCGTCTCGAGTTCGACGATCTCACGC
>DAITQE010000740.1:0-2304 GCA_036833235.1 Opitutus sp. | reverse complement strand
GCGCGGTCACGGGACGACGGTGACAATGACGCGTTGGTAACGGGTGAGCTTTGGCGTGCCGTTGTCCGTCACGGCGAGAATGATGTGCAGGGTGCCGGCGCGGCCGAACTTGGCGGGCACGGTGAACCAGGCGTGCGGCATGTTCGCGTTTTCAATCTTCAACGGCGCGCCGGTGCGGGCGGTCGAGATCGTGAAACTGCCGGCTTCAGGATAATAAAACCATTCGTAGGAGAGTTCATTGCCGTCGGGATCGGCGGAGCCGTCGGCGCTGAGGTCGACGCGTTCGCCGGGTCGTGCGGTCAGCATTGCGGAGTGACCGAGTTTCGCCACGGGCGGATGGTTGGCTTCGCTGTAGGGCTTGATGGTCCAGTCCATGCGCGCGCTGAAATCGTTCTGATAGGCGGTACGCCAGCGCCAGATCGTCTCCTGCTTCCCGGTGTGCCATTTGCCATCGAGGCCGAGCACCTCATCCTCCGCGTTCGTCCAAAGCGGGCGGCTTTCCGGTTCGAGAAACCATTTCTCGGTGCGCGGCACATAGAATTCATACCGGCCACCCCAGCTGCCCCAATCGGGATGCTCGGGATTGCCAAGGCCATTGTTGATCAGAAAGAGGAAGCTTGGCGTATCGCCCTCCATCAGGAATTTCATCTGCGGATACTGGGCTCCCAGTGGCCCCTTGCGCCGGATGTGTTCGTCGAGCCAGGGATTGTCGACGATGCTGAAATCGGCGCCGCCGAAGCGACCGTGGAAGTTGTCGCCGCTAATGCCAGTCCACGTGGCGTAGTGATAACCGCCGAGGGAATGGAATCCCGGACTGGCGATGTAAAACAACCCGGGAAAGGTTTTCCGGATCCACGGGCCGCTGTCGTCCTGATCGGAAATCGTGTAGATCCGGAGTTTGGCGACAAACTTCGCCAACGCCTCGGGAGAACGGGTCGCGCGGATTTTCCACAGTGCTTGGGCGAGCACGTTGGGACCGCCCCAGACGGTAACCCAGACCGGACGCGGATCGGCGCGATCAACCACCTCGATGATCCGTTCCGAACCGGGCGAGTCCATTCCTTCGCCCACCGCGTGCAGGCCATAATCCGGGCGCCCGTCGCGAATGATCGAGAGCAGTTGTTCGGCGGTCGGGTAGCCGGTCTCGTGTTTCTCGAGGTTGTCGCGGACTTTGCCATAGGCTTCGACGATTTCGCGGATGCGCCACGCGGCGGTCTGGCGCTGCTGATGTACAGAAGTCGTCGCGACCAGCCCCTCGATGTCGAATTCGTTCGAGTAAGTCAGGAAACGGACCAGCGACATGGCGTCGTCGGGCTCGTTCTCGATGTCGGTGAGGACGAGGACGCGAAGCTTGTCCGCGGCGGCGGCGTTGCCGAGCGCCGCGAGAAACAAGGTCAGGATGAGAATGAGCCGACGCGACGTATTCATGATGGGGGGACAGGAAGGGTGGTGGCAGGTGGCCGGGCGGTTATTGGACGGTTCTCAGGGAGAGGCAGTCGCGGGCTGGCGGCAGCGGTCGAGGCGGGCCGCGAAGTCGCGCAGATATTCCTCGCGCCAGCGGTTGATCGTTTTCGCGCCCTGAATGGAGCCTTCGCTCCAGCGTGGATCCGGATCGTCGGTCCACCAGTTCGGATAATGCGCGGACGGCCGGGCGGCGAGTTCGGGCGCAGGATTCACCGAGGTAAAGCCGCCCGTCCGACCATCGAGTCCGGGATAATTGCTCACGATCCGGTAAGACCAAGCCTTTGACTGTTTCGGAGAGAAAAGAAAATGCCAGGCGCCGGCCGCGTCGGGATAACCGGGGAATTCCTGCTGGTCGGTGACGAGTGCCGCCCGGGCGCCGGGCGGTGTCGCGCCGGCGGGCCGGTAGATCAGTTCGACAATGGCATAAGACTCGACGACATCGGCGGCAGTGGGCACACGCTCGAAGGTGACCCGAGGGCGGTCCCAAGCGCGGACAAAATGTCCGCCCCAGGAGTCGAGCGCGGGATTCTGCGGATCGGGACCGAAAAGGTAGGCCACCGACGGCGTATCGCCCATCTTGAGCTTGGGCGCGATGGTGGCGAAATAGTCGCCGAGCGCGCCTCGGCCCTTGACGTGTTCCGAGACAAACGTGTCGTTGGCGAGGTCGCCGCTTTGGTTGCCGCCGACGAACCAACCGTAGTAGGTGGAGTTCGCCTCGATGATCCAAAGGTCGGGGTGTTCCCGGGCGATGTAATCGTAGGCAGTGGTGGACCATTTTTTGTTGGGCCCGCCGATCCAATAGACGTGGAGCTTCGTCTTGATTGACGGGTCGTCGTGCAG
>DAITQE010000739.1:0-2307 GCA_036833235.1 Opitutus sp. | reverse complement strand
GACAGCCTGTAGGCGGGGTGCCCTCACCCCGCGAGGCTGCCGTTGGGGGCGCGGGCGTCTCGCCCGCTTCGGAAGCCAAGGCGGGCGGGACGCGAGCGCTCCCAGGAAGCATCATCGGTGGCGGCGATGCGATGATCACAAACTTCCACGCGTCGCTTGCGGCCCTCCGACCGGAGCTGGAAAATCCGCTGATCGCGCTGGCGGTGAGCGACGAGGCGGCGACGTACCGGCCCGAGATGGAGTGGCTCGCGCTGCAGTTGCAGCTGCTCGGCCGGCGCGTGTTCTGCGTCAGACCCGAGGCGCTTTTTCCGCTTGGGCCCGCGCTGTGCATCGATGTCGATGGCAACCCTGAGAAGGTCGATATCGTTTACCGCTTTTTCGAGCTCTTCGATCTGGCGAACATCAAGACGGCGAAGTTCATCTTTGAGGCGTGGAACGCGGGTGAAATCGCCGTAGGTCCGCCGATGCGCCATTTTCAGGAAGAGAAACTGGCGCTTGCGTTGTTCCATCATCATCTGCTGCAGGACTTCTGGGCGGAGTCGTTGAGCAAGCGTTCGCTGAAAATTCTTCGGGCGATCATTCCGCCCTCGTGGGTAATCGATCCTGCTCCGTTGCCGCCGGGCGCCGTGCTCGATGGCCCGCGCGTGGGCGGACGCGCGTTGAACGACTGGCGGGAGCTGGCGGGAGCGTCGCAAAAAGAACGCGATCTCATCCTCAAGATCAGCGGGTATCATGAGACTGCCTGGGGCGCGCGCAGTGTCCTACTCGGCAGCGATTGCTCACGGGAAGAATGGCAGCAGGGCGTCACGCGCGCGCTCGAGCTTGCGCCGACGAATCTGCACATTCTGCAGAATTATCGAAAGCCGCGCCGCCTCGAACACCGCGTCTATGATGCCGTGCCGGGAAGCACGCCCGCTGCGACTGCTTCGGTCAAAGCCGGAAGGCTTCGGCTGTGCCCGTATTATTTTGTGGTGAATGGCGAAGCTCGACTCTCGGGCGCGCTGGCGACGTTTTGTCCGCCGGACAAGAAGATCATTCACGGCATGCAAGACGCAGCGTTGCTGCCGTCGTTTGTGACGAGCTAGATCAACGTCGCCCAGTTCTCGGAAGTCTGTCGGACTGCTTCGGGTAACTTATTGGGTTACTCGTCTGCTTTCGCGATCGAGTGCAGCCATGAGCGTGAGCGAGTTGACGAGAACCGATTAACGCGCGCAAACGTCCTGATAGAACTGCACATAACGCCCGACGATGCGCTCGGCAGAAAAGGACGTGCGCGCTTTTTCTCGTGCGGCGCGGCCGAGCGTGGCCCTGCGAACAGGATCGGCAATGAGAGTTTCGACTGCACCTGCGAGGTCCGCGGGCGCCGCCGAGGGCACGAGCAGACCGTTCACCTGATCGTCGATGACTTCCGGGATCCCGCCGACGGCGGTTGAAACGCTTGGGCAGCCAAACGCCATCGCTTCCAGAATGCTCAGGCAAAAACTTTCCGAATCCGAGGTAAACAGGCCGAGGTCGGCCGCGTTCAAATAATCCTCAATATCGAAAACGTTTTGTCGGACGATGATCCGATCCGCGATCCCGAGTCGGTTGACCTCGGCCTGGAACGGCGTGAAGTCGCCGCCCGCGAGAATCAACAGCTTGAACGAGGTCCGAGGCCGGATAAGTGCGACCGTCTCGAGCAAACGATCGATACGTTTCACCGGACGAAGATTTGAAAGATGCAACACGAGCGCTTCGTGATCGACTCCGAGCTCCCGGCGAACCACTTCACGCGGACGCACCACCGGTCGGGGCGAGAAAAAATTATGGATCACTTCGATCGGGCAGCCGGGGCCAAGCACGCGGTGCGTTTCCCGTTCCAGAAAACCGGATACGGCCGTCACCGCATCCGAGCGCGCCAGCGCGTGACGCACCGCCGGCCCGTATCCAGGATCGGCACCGAGGAGGGTTGTGTCGGTGCCATGGAGCGTGGTGATGAGTTTCGGCCGCTGTTCTCCGGAAAGCATCTCCAGCGCGAGGATCGCTGCCGTTGCGTGAGGCACCGCGTAATGCACATGCAACACGTCGAGGCCATACTGCCGGCTCACCTCGGCCATCTTGACTGAAAGCGGCAGCGTGTAGTCGGGATACTTGAACAGGTCGTAATCGTTGATGATGACCGGATGAAAAAATAGATGAGTCGCATCGACTGAAATGCGGAACGGCCGTTCGTAGCTGATGAAATGAATCTCGTGTCCACGTTGCGCGAGTTCCTCGCCGAGAGCGGACGCGAGAATGCCGCTGCCGCCGACGGACGGATAGCAGGTG
>DAITQE010000738.1:0-2307 GCA_036833235.1 Opitutus sp. | reverse complement strand
CCCGACACCCTCGGTGTAAGCGAGGTGCTCTAACCAACTGAGCTAAGCGTCCAAGCCGAGGGGTGATGAAAGCCGGCCCTTGGGAGCTATGACAAGGAATTATTCCAGTATGACGTGGGGCTGAAGGTAGAGGCGGCTGTCCCAGCCGCACTGAGCATGATTTCTGACGGTAGGACGACCGCGCTGAGTTCAAATCGCCGTCAACGCGTGCTTCGGCTTGAGCAAACCTTCTCGCACCATGAGTTCGGCGTTCTGCAGCGCATTGAGCGCGGCACCCTTCCAAAGGTTATCGCCACTGACCCACAGCGCGAGGCCGTTCTCCAACGCCGAGTCGATGCGGATGCGCCCGACGCCGCACTTCACTTTCCGCGAAAAATCAAGCGGCGTCGGATACGCGTTGGTCGCCGGATCGTCGACGAGTTCCGCTCCGGGAAACGCCGCAATCGCGGCGCGCGCGGCCTCGACGCTCACCGGGCGTTCGAACTCGGCATTGATCGCGATCGAATGCGCCCGCACCACCGGCACGCGCACGCAGGTCGCGGACACCTTCAGCGTTGGTAGCCCCATGATCTTGCGGCTTTCCAGCATCATCTTGTTTTCTTCGCCCGTGTAGCCGTCACTGCCGAACGTGTCCACTTGAGGAATCGCATTGAATGCAATCTGGTAGGGATAAATTTTCTTCACGATCGGCGTGCCCTTTACGTGGGCTTGGATTTGCGCCTCGAGTTCGTCGACCGCGTCCGCACCTGTGCCTGAAACCGACTGATAGGTCGCAGCGAAATAACGCTTCAGGCCGAACGCCTGATGCAGGGGCCACAACGCCATCAGCGTCACCGCCGTCGAACAATTCGGGTTGGCGATGATCCCCTTGTGGCGACGCAACCCTTCCGGATTAATCTCCGGAATCACGAGTGGAACATCCGGATCCATTCGCAGCGCCGAACTTTTGTCGATCACGAGACAACCTGCTTTGACCGCATCTGGTGCCAGTGCGCGCGTGGTGGCGCCATCAACCGCGAAGAATGCTACATCGACGTCGGCAAACACGCCCGGCTTGGCTTCCTCGACGGTGATTTTTTTGCCGCCAACCTCGATCGTTTTGCCCGCCGATCGCGCTGAGGCAAAGAGCCGTAGCGTGGCCATGGGGAAGTTACGCTCCTGCAAAAGCCGCAGCAGCTCTTGACCGACGACGCCTGTCGCGCCGACGATACCGACCGTGAAGGATGCCGTATTTTCCATAGATTCTCCGTTGGAACTGGGTAACAAAACCTGTCGGCAGCTCGGCATCAAGCCCGCAGAGCGAGTTCTCGTCATTCGCATCAGCACAGCCACGCTGCAATTCTACCGGGCTGGTGTGCTCGTTCAGAGCTATCCCATTTCCACCTCCAAACGTCCGCCGTCCAACGTGAAAGGCTCTCTTGGCACGCCGCGCGGCCTGCATGAAATCGCAGAACGGATCGGCGCCGGACAGCCGCCTGGCACTGTATTCAAGTCACGGGTGGCGACGGGTCACCACTTTTCCGAGCTAAGTGATTCGGTGGCCAACGATAATCTAATCACGAGTCGCATCCTGTGGTTGAGAGGTTTGGCAGTCGGCGTAAACCGCGGCGGCGAAGTCGATAGCTACGATCGCTACATTTATATTCACGGGACGAACCACGAATCACGCATTGGCGAACCGCTGAGCGCGGGCTGTGTGCTCATGCGCAATCTCGATATCGTTGAACTCTACGAGCAAGTCCGCGCCGGAGATCATGTGATGATTGTAGATTAGGCCTGCGGAACCGATACATCCCATCCCAAGCCCCCACGGTTTTTCGTTTTGGATCGTATCTTGTAGGCTGAAAGCTCGCTGGCGCGATTGAAGCGCGAGCGAGCTCGCGGCTTACCAAGTAACGGATTGCACCATCAAAACGAAAGACCGTGCCCGCACGCCCTTCACCGGTTTTTCCCAAACAACAATCGCAGCGAATTCAGGCACACGACCAACGTGCTGCCTTCATGAGCGGCCACGCCAATCGCGAGCGGCACCGCACCCCACGCGGTCGAGATCACCATTACGATCACCACGCCGAGTGCGATGGTGAGATTCTGCCGAATCACGGCGCGCGCTCGTCGGCTCAATCGCTGCGCCGAGAGAAAATTTTCGATTCGGTCATGCATCAGGATGACCTCGGCTTGCTCGAGCGCAGCGTCACTACCACGCGCGCCCATCGCGACACTTACGTCCGCCGCCGCCAGGCTCGGCGCGTCGTTCACGCCATCGCCAACCATCGCAACCTTGCGGCCCGTTCCACGGATTTCCAT
>DAITQE010000737.1:1099-2317 GCA_036833235.1 Opitutus sp. | reverse complement strand
GCCCCATGCACTGTGTTTCCCGGGAGCGTAGGATCTCGTCCTTCTTCGGGGCGATCGAGTTCCGAGTCGGCGACCGCGTTTGATTGGGCTGGACGGGTCGAAGCCGGTAGTTCGCGCGGGAGCGCGGACGATCGTTCGGAAAATGTCGATTCAGTCAGTGGGCGGTCGATGGCAGAGACTTTCGGGCGGAGTGAATGTTTTATCATGCGGTTTTCAGCGTAAACGAAGAGGTCCCGGACGGATATGGAGTGTTGGCCTACCGGCCACTCTGGGCGCCGCTCGCGCCAGCGCGCCACGAACCTGAGAACTCCACGAGACACCTCGGCCTTGTTCGTGTTGGTCCAGTCGGTCTTCCGGCGACGATCGGGATCGTTGCCGAGGCGCGAGGACGACTCCTGACAATCTTTTTTTGATCCTGTAGTTCCTATCGAAAAAGGAATCAGCGAAGACCAGCTCATCGGAGCGAGCTGTTTCCCGTGCCACCGTTTTAGCAACGACGCCCAGTGGACGTTTCTACCGTGGTAAGGGTTTCGTCCCAAGCGTTCCAATGAATGAGTGCTCGGTATAATAAAAAAACGCCGCCCGGGTTGACGGGCGGCGTCGAAGTTGGGCGGATGTCCGTGCGGTTGAGCGGCCGGTTCCAGTCTGGTGCGGAAGAAGGGTCGTGCAGCCTACTCGTGTTCATCTGTGTCCATTCGTGGTTCAACTGCGTCATTCCGGCTTGGAAGAATCAGGAGCAGCCGCAACACAGAGGTTCCGGCGTTTGCAACCGGGTGCTCAGCGCCACAACCCGATCACTTCTTCTTTGCGGACCCAACCCGTCTGGCCGTTTTCAAAATTCAGCCGCACCCAGCCGAGCAGGGTTTTGTCCACGATCGCGGCGCTCCCTGCTGGAAGCACGGTCGTTTTCTGAGTCGTATCGGCTTCGGTTGGAATCGACCGGAGCGTGCCCGTGCGCCAGGCGATCACCGCGCGAGCGTCAGCGCCGACACCGTAGGCGTGCAAACTTGCCGTGGCTGAAAGTCCGAGAAGCGCGCCCAGCCCCAGCGTAAAAAATGCAGTCCATGTCAGGATTCGTGAACGCCGCCCATAAGCGCCGTAGAGGAACATCGCCAGTGCGAGCACGAAGACGATCGAGCCGCCAATCAACGTGATCTGCCAAATTCCGGGAGCCGCAAGACCGGCCAGGGTTTGAACGGGGCCGGCGGGAAAAAAGCC
>DAITQE010000737.1:0-1089 GCA_036833235.1 Opitutus sp. | reverse complement strand
GTACCCGGCTTTCTGAGACGCGAGCGCGACTTGCCAGCGCACCGGTGAATTTGACGGGTCTTGCAGGAATGATGCGGCAGCCTGCGCGGCGGCTTCGCCCCAGCGATCCTGCTGCGCAAGCGCGAGAGAAAGATTGTGACGCGCGATCGTGTCGGTGGGATTCTTCGCCACGGCTTCAGCCCAACTCCGCTCGGCGGCGGCGAAATCTCCGCGCTGGTAGGCCTCGGCACCGTCAGCGACAATCGGTGAACTTTGAGCAACAGTCTCGGATTTTTCCGCCTGTTCCGCGCTCGCGCCCGAGGGCCAAATCAACAGCAGGCACGTGAGCGCGGCGACGAACGGGAAAAGATTCCGCGGCAGCAACGCGGTGAACGGCTGGAATCCGCGCACGCGTTTTGCCTCGAGCGCGGCGGCAGCGCGAGTCGGCCAGTCCGCGGGAAGCGGCGCGCTTGAGCTATAGAGGGCGCGATCGGTTTCGATCCACAGCGTTGACCACGTGGGATCGGTAAGCGCTGCGGGAGCTGGAGCGGCATGCGGAATTTCCCAGAGGATTGCCGTGCCGTGTTGCCACTGAAGAAGCCGTTCCGCCGTGCGAACAGACGAGGCGGAGCTGTTCCCGTCTTTCAGCTGTGCGATCACGGCGGCGAGGCGTTCCTTTGCTTCGCGGCGCGGACGGATGGGATCGCTTCGGCGTGCGCGGCGGATCGCCAACCAACCCCAGAGGATGGGAAGAATAACGAACGGCAGGGCCACCAGCAAAAACAGCAGGCGATTGGGCAGCGGAACCATCGCGATTTTCGAACCGGTCACCGGCTCGCGGGGAATTCCAATCGGAGCGGTCGGCGGCTTCAGTTCGCTGTGCGGTGTCTTCGCGGAGCCAATGGCCGGCCCCGGCGTTTCGCTGCCCGCCGGACTCGGTGGCGGGGTCGTGACGGTCGGAGCGACGACCGGAGAAATCGTCACCTTGGCGCGCGGTGCACTAATCGTTTTGTAAGATCCCGTTTGAGGGTCGAAGTAAACGAAATCGAGCGGACCGAGTGTGTAGTCGCCGGCGCGGGTCGGCACCAGCACCACATCTTCGCTCAACGT
>DAITQE010000736.1:737-2326 GCA_036833235.1 Opitutus sp. | reverse complement strand
GTTCCGAGCAGGCGCAACGAATCGAGGCGATGCCGCAACACATAGTTGTCGCCCCATCGCATGAAGGCACGGATCGCAGTCGGCGCCGTGTACAGAATCGTCAAACCGTGGCGGTCGATCATCTGCCAGAAACGGTCCGGTTCGGGGTGATTCGGCGCGCCTTCATAGAGGAAGATCGTCGCGCCGTTGCTCATCAGCCCGTAAACGACGTAGCTGTGTCCAGTGATCCAGCCGATATCGGCGGAGCAGAAATAGCGGTCGTTCTCTTTCAAATCGAAAACGTAATGGGAGCTGAGTTTGCACCCGAGCAGGTAACCGGCGCTCGTATGCAGGACGCCTTTCGGTTTTCCGGTCGATCCGCTGGTATATAGAATGAACAGCGGATGCTCGGAATCAAACGCCTTGGCCTTGTGCGAATTCGGCGCGCCCACCCAGGCTTCCTTCCACCACACGTCGCGGCCTTCGACCATGTTGATTTCATTGCCGCATCGTTTCACGACCATGACGGTGTGGACGGTCGGGGCGCCTTCGAGCGCGCGATCGACGTTGGCTTTTAATTCGATGATCTTGCCACGGCGCCAGCCACCATCAGCGGTGATAACGAGTTTTGCCTGACAGTCGTTCAGCCGATCCTTGATCGCCTCACTCGAAAAACCGCCGAAAATGACCGTGTGGATTGCCCCCACTCTCGCGCACGCGAGCATCGCCATGACGGCCTCCGGAATCATCGGCATGTAAATCGCGACGCGATCGCCGGCGACGATTCCCATGTTTTCAAATATATGCGCCAGCCGGCACACGTGAAAATGCAATTGCTTGTAAGTGATCGTCCGAACGTCGCCCGGTTCGCCTTCGAAAATCAGCGCCGCCTTGTTCTCACGATGGGTGCCGAGATGACGGTCGAGACAGTTTTCGGCGACGTTCAACTTACCGCCAACGAACCATTCCGCGTGAGGTGCTTTCCACTTGAGCACCTTCTTGAACGGCTTACGCCACACGATGTGTTCTTTCGCCTGGGTCTCCCAGAATTTCTCTGGGGAGTTGACAGACTCGGCGTAGAGCCTTTTGTAAGTGGCATCACTCCCAAGGTTGGCTTGGGCTTTGAACTCGGCCGAAGGCCTGAATAACCGGTGCTCCCGGGAAACTGAGGTAATCGTCTGGTCTGTCACAGTGTGGCGGATTTTAGGGGTTAAGGTCGTAAGTTGCGGCTCTTATCCTGCCATGAGTTTCAAGCGTCAAGCGCGGGACGTGAACTAATATCTGTATGGAAAAGAAAATTGCGTCCGCCCCCGCGGATACCCCTGCGTCCACTCCGGACGCAACTCCCGCCAGCACTCCAGTCGCCGCTCCCACGAGCGCCATAGCGACCGCGCCTGCTCCTGCTCCCATCGAGACGATCCAAGTTGAAGGCGTCCTCGACATTGATCTGCAGCGAGGCGGCAACGGTCAGCTGCTCGATATCGGCCGCGGCGGAAAACGTCGGCCCTCCGACCCATTTGTGCCGAAGGAACTTATTCGCCGTTTCAAGCTGCGCACCGGCTCGATGATCGGCGGCACGGCGTTCCCGCCCGACGGACGCTTCCCGAATC
>DAITQE010000736.1:0-727 GCA_036833235.1 Opitutus sp. | reverse complement strand
CGAAGATGCGTTTCATCGAGACCGTCGACGGCGTTGCCCTGGAAGATCGCCGCGCGAAATACGAATTCACGGCGCTGACGACGATCTCGCCCAATCAGCATTTGAAGATGGAGATGAAAGATGGCCGCATGACGACGCGCGCGGTCGATCTTTTCTGCCCGATTGGCAAAGGTACTCGTGGCTTGATCGTGGCTCCGCCGCGCACGGGTAAGACAACTCTCTTGCGCGACATGGCGCTCGGCGTCCTCGAGAACAATCCTGAGTGCTTTGTGATGATTCTCCTCGTCGACGAGCGACCTGAAGAAGTCACCGACTTCAAGCGCAGCGTACCTGCGGAAATCTGGGCGTCATCGAACGACGAGCAGATCGAAAATCATATTCGGATTGCCGATCTTTGCATCGAGCGCGCGAAGCGACTGGTCGAGGTTGGCCGTGATGTCGTACTTTTCGTTGACTCGATCACGCGACTGTCCCGGGCCCACAACACGGCGCGCAACAGTGGCCGCACCGGCTCCGGCGGTCTCGATGTGCGAGCACTGGAAAAGCCACGTCAACTCTTTGCCAGTGCGCGCAAGACGGAAGAAGCGGGTTCGCTAACCATCATTGCGTCCGTGCTGATCGAAACGGGAAGCCGGATGGACGACGTTATTTTTCAGGAGTTCAAAGGAACCGGTAACATGGAACTCGTGCTTGACCGCAAGTGCGCCGAGATGCGGTTGTGGCCAGC
>DAITQE010000735.1:0-2326 GCA_036833235.1 Opitutus sp. | reverse complement strand
AAAGTTTCGTTCGCCAACCCGCGATGGTTCACTAGATAGCCAAGTTGCTGGCGCTCGGGTACAGCCTTCAACCCGAGTTGCGCTTCCTCTTCCGGACTTAGCCCGCCAACATCATCATCAGCGTTCAGCGCCGGAATTACGGCACCGTTGCGATCGAGAAAGCGGTAAAAGATCGCATGCAGCGCGAACCCGCCTGACTCCGATGACGCGCCGGTCGAATCCTCCATGATGTCGCGCAAATCGTCCTTGGCACTGGGATACAGCAGGTCGAGAGCGTTGTCTTCGAGCGCCGCGTGAATCCGCGGCTTCCGGACGAGCGCACGACAGCGTTCCGCCAATGCGGCGTGGCGCAGCTCCTGCACGCTGTGCAGCGCCGCGAGCTCGCTCTGAAACTCTCGACGCAGCTCCTGTTCCGCCGCCACCGCCAGATTTCTTTGCGTAAGATAAAGCGCGATCATCGTGATCGCGCAGACCACGACCATCATCGCAACCAACAGCTTCGTGCGAAAACGCGCGACCCCAGATCTCGGCGGCTCTCCTGCAGCAATCACGGAAAATCGACGTGAAGATTCATGCCGTCGCTCAGCTCGACCGGCCGCTCCCGCGTCGTCTTGCTACTCAACCAGGCTTTCAACGTGTACCGCCCCGCAGGTAATCCGGTCAGGCGAAACCGGCCCTCGTCATCGGTCACCACGAAATGGGGTGTCGCGAGCACAAGGATGATTCCGCGCATGTGTTCGTGAATCTCGCAGCGCAGCGTCACCAGCCCAGCAACATCGAACACCTCCGACGGAACTGGCCGTTCGTCCGAACGATAGCGTCCCAAATCGAACCGCTTCGGAGACGAATACGAAAAAATATTATGATAGGTGTCGTCCAGATTTGGGAATTCGACCCGCGTTCCCACCTGCACCGGCAGCAGTGAAGGTACAAATGCCAAATCTTTTTGCGGCAGCTGAACCGTCGGTGGTACGGCCGGTTTTTCGAACGAGCCCTCGAGGTACACCACCGCGAGCGGCGGATTCGTCGCAATCACGCCTCCCTTGCTTACGACTTCGTAGCGCTTGTTCATGACCGGTGCCCTCCGCGTCGCCGGTAACGTGACCCGGCCTTCGATCACGATCTCGGCGCGGAGCCAGCCGCAGAGCAGCGTGGCGGCCCCAAGACAAATCACCGGCAGACGAACGGATTTCATGTGAAAGGAATTTGCCGAGGCTTAGCTTTCAAGACGCTCGCACCGTGTATCCGACGGACCGGAGCGTGTGGATCAGCGGTGGGGCGAAGCCGCTGTCAACTTTCTTGCGCAACCGCGCGATGAAAATCTCCACCGTCCGTGTATCGTATTCGTGATCACGCTGCCACACGCGCTCACACAGCTCGGTCCGCGAGAACACGCGGCCCGGTTCCTGCATCAGAACCTGCAGTACATCGAATTCGCGCGGAGAGAGCGCTACCGGCTTTCCCGCCCGCATCACTCGTCGATGCTGCACATCCATCTGGAGATCACCAACCTTGAGAAAATCCGCCGCCGTCGGCGTACTGCCCCGTCGCCCGAGTGCTTCGACCCGTGCCACCAGTTCGTCCAGTGAGAACGGTTTCGCGAGGTAATCGTCGGCACCTGCCTTCAACCCTTTGACGCGATGCTCGACTTCGCTTCTGGCCGTGAGGATCAACACCCGCGCCGGACAATTCGCCTCGCGCAAACTCGCCAGCACCGACATCCCATCGAGATTCGGCAGATTCAGATCGAGGACAATCAAGTCGGGCGGATCGTCGAGTGCCGCCTTGAGGCCTTCGACGCCATCATACGCCGTGCTCGCGATATGGCCGTGCCGCATCAAGGCGCGGCCGATATGCCGAGCGAGTTGAGCTTCGTCTTCAATCACGAGTATGCGCATTGATAACGGGGGGTGAAGAAAACGACCCGAGCTTAAAGCGCTGCTCAAGGCGACGCGAGTCCGTTAAACTTATGGGCGGGGCTCGCAACGCGGTCTTTGTTTTGGAATCATATCTTGTAGGCTGCCAGCTGCTGGCGCGATTGAAGCGCGAGCAAGCTCGCGGCCTACCACGTAACGAATTGCGCCATCAAAACGAAAAAGCCATGAGGCTCGCACCGCGGTGCGGCTTTGATGTCGAAGTCCACTTCCCTGGGAGCGCGGACGTCCCGCCCGCCCTTTCGATCCATGCGGGTGGGACGCCCGCGCTCCCAGCGGTGGCAACAACCCTACAGGCAACCGCACCGCCGATTCACGCTAGTTGCAGCCGCATCCGCTTCCACCCACCCCGCGTCCGCCCGTGGCGGACGCGGGGTGGGTGGAAGCGGATG
>DAITQE010000734.1:734-2326 GCA_036833235.1 Opitutus sp. | reverse complement strand
GGTTTCCTACTGCATGGATCCGCCTTAGGTGACGTCCGCGGTGCGAAAAAGCATCGCGGTTTTTTTGTGCTCTCGTGACGCAGACGTGGACGGATTTGGAGCCCTTGGAAAAACCATGTCAAAAAATGCGATTTCTCATTGTGAACAAAACTTTGTAATGGGTTCGCACTGGAGGTGCCGATTTGAAACGGGACGAGTTCCCACATGCGAGTTGCTGCTGCCACGTTTTTCCTCCGCCCCCTGTTATTTGTTCACAGGGCGAAAACGTCCGCGCTGGCGATCTTGCTGTGCCTCGCAACGACCGCCATGGCACAAAGCACTCGAGGGAGCTCAGCAGAAACGACGGAGAGTCACGAAGAAGACAGCGCATTCGTGGAAGAGATACAACGGCGTGCGGTTCTGTATTTTGTCGAGCAGACCGACCCGGTCAGCGGCCTGACCCACGACCGCGCACGGGCGGACGGGGGCATTGGGAATACGCATCCAGCCAGCATCGCCGCGTCGGGTTTCGCGCTGACGAGCTGGTGCATCGCCGATGCGCGGGGCTGGCTGCCTCCGGGCGAGGCGCTCGAGCGCGCGCTGAAAACGCTGAGGTTCGTGGCCGCGCACGTGGAACACGAGCATGGATGGATGTATCATTTTATCAACGCCAGGACGGGTGCGCGGGTGTGGCGAAGCGAAGCCTCCACGATTGACACCGCGTTGTTTTTGCAAGGCGCACTGACCGCGCGTGAATATTTCAATGACGCTGATGTGCGCCGGCTGGTGAATGATCTGTATGCCCGCATCGACTGGCGGTGGGCGCTCAATGGTGGCACGACGCTGACGCACGGCTGGAAACCGGAGACCGGATTTATCACGTGGCGCTGGGATAGTTATGCGGAGTTGATGGGAATGTACTTGCTCGGCATAGGTGCGCCGGGGAAGGCGCTGCCGCCCGAATCGTGGAATGCATGGCGCCGTGAGCCGGTGGTAAGTTACGGCGGACGGACATTCATCGATTGCGGCCCGCTGTTTACTCACCAGTATGCACACGCGTGGTTCGACTTTCGTGGACAGCGCGACGATCACATTGACTACTGGAACAACTCGGTGGACGCGACGCTGGCCCAGCGTGCGTGGTTTGCAGCCCAGTCGAAACGATTTCCGCAGTGGTCGAAGGAGTTGTGGGGCCTTACTGCCTCGGACAGCGCGAAGGGTTACGTGGCGTGGGGCGGTCCGGGTGGAACTTCTGGGGCGGCGGCAGATGGGACGGTGGTGCCGTGCGCGCCGGGCGGTTCACTGCCCTTTGCTCCGCGCGAGTGCCTGACAGCGTTGCGGCAAATGCGGGAGGTTGGCGGGGACAAGGTTTGGCGGCGTTATGGCTTTGTGGATGCGTTCAATCCGCAAACGGGCTGGGTCTCACACGATGTGATCGGCATCGATGTGGGCATTACGTTGGTGATGGCGGAGAACATGCGGACCGGCTTGGTCTGGAAGATTTTCATGAAAGCCCCCGAAGTGCGGCTAGGCATGTGGCTGGCGGGTTTCCGGAGTGAGGCTCCGCAACCGCTCCCGATCCAAACACAGATGGCGGTCAGGCAGTAATCGGG
>DAITQE010000734.1:0-724 GCA_036833235.1 Opitutus sp. | reverse complement strand
AGCTCGCAGCCTACGACGCAGCGGATCGCATTAAACCGAAAGTTCGTTCAGCGCCGACTCCGGCGGTCAGTTCTTTTTTAGTCGATCGCGTTCCGCCAATAATTGAGCGGTGATGCTCAATGCAATTTCGTGAGGATGATTGGTCCCGAAATCTAGGCCGGCCGGACAATGAAATTGCATTGCTCGTTCAAAACTCAGTCCCTCGAAAACAAGTTCGTGTCGAAGCACCGTCGCTTTCGCTTCGCTGCCGATGCAGCCGAGATACGGGAAGTTTCTTGTGGCCAGCGCGCGGTGCAGAATCGGCCGATCGGTTTTATGTCCTTGGGTGACGCACAAGACAAACGCGTCGTCCGGAAGTGTGTCCACGACGGCGGCGAGATCGGTGACGTGCGCCACTCGAACGTTGGGAGCGTTGGGCAACTTTGTGAGCCATTCAGGACGCGTATCGTAAACCGTGATCGAGCATGGCAGTGGAATGAGCACCGGCAGGAGCGCTTGCGCAACATGACCTGCACCGAAGATGGCAATTGGCCAAAGCGCGCCGCGGGCGGGATGCGGTTCGAAGTAGAGTTTTACGGCGCCACCGCAGGTCATTCCGACGTCTCCTTTCAACGTCCAGCTGACGAAACGAGGCTTTGAATTGTCGCCACCGGCTGAGGCGAGCAGCTCCAGTGCAACAGCGATCGCCTGGGCTTCCACTCGCCCGCCACCCACGGTCCCGGTG
>DAITQE010000733.1:0-2327 GCA_036833235.1 Opitutus sp. | reverse complement strand
GACCAGGGCGGGCGCCGGGGGCAATCGAACTTCACGGCCGACGGCCAGAGCCAGCAGCCACGCTGTTCCGCCGGTCGTAGTGAGCGCCATCAGCGTCTCCAGCGGAATCAGCCGCGTGGACGCGAAGTTCAATGGCGCCACGCAGAGTGCGGTCAGCAAGACGACCCCGGCAATCGTGTGGAGCGAAACCGCCATCAACGCGGCGCTGTGTTGATCAGGCTTGATCACCGGGTTCAAAAACCAGGGCTACTGGTTTGATTCCGTCTTCGCGTAGGCCTTGTAGTACTCCTGGCCGTACGCGCCGTATCCCTGATAGCCCGACGCGGCAAAGCGCGACTCCGGCATGTGATTGATGATCAAACCGACCACTTTGATTCCGGTCTCGTGAACGCGAGTGAGCGTCTTGCGGACGTTGTTGAGTCTGACCGCGCCATATTTGCAGACAAAAATCATTTCCTTGCAGTAACGGCTTAACATGAGGGCGTCGGGGAATACTGCGACGGGTGGTGTATCCAGAATCACCACATCGTATTTCTCGAGCAACCGTTTCAGCATCCCCGATGAGATAAACCGCTCCAGTGTCTCCGTGGGATTTTTTGAAACGCCGCCAGACGGCAGAAGATCGAAATTTTCGGTGAAGGCGATCGTGGGCGGCGGGGACGAAGGCGCCGCGCCCGGCGCGGTGGATCCCAGCGCCTGAATCCAGCCATTGTTGATTTCGACGCCGAAATAGCGGTGCAACGCCGGCCTCCGGAGGTCGCAATCGACCAGCAACGTTCGACGGCCATGCGCCGCGAAGACGGCCGCCAGATTACTTGCGGTCAGGCTCTTCCCATCGCCCGGCATGCTGCTGGTGCTGATGATGGCCTTGGGAAAAGCCTCCGTGGAATGGATGTCCATCGCACTGTAAATGCCCCGATAGCTTTCGGTCAGCCCGTCGTCCTTGTGCAGGCGATAGACATGGGCGCGTTCAATTTCGCCCATGCCGTCAATCGTTTTGACGGCGCCGAGCAGCACTTCACCGAGTTGATCTTCAACATGGGAAACGGTCTTGATCCGCGTATCCAAAAAGCCGAACCCAAGGGGAACGAAAACGAACAGACCCAGGCCAATCACGGTGGTTTTCGCGACCATGCTCTGGAAGCCATCGCCCGCTGGAGAGCCTGGCACGTAAGCCGGATCGAAAACCTTGATATTGGTGTTCTCCATCTGACTTGCGACGCTCGCTTCGTTGAGCCGATCGACAATGCGGGTGTACGTCGCACGTTTGGTGGCCGCATCCTGCTCGAGAAATTTGTAATCCACCGACGTCTTATCCAGCTCGTGCGCCATCTTGTCGGCCTGCGCCAGCTCTGCCTTGAGGCGGACTTCGTGTTGCGCCGCGATCCGAAAGCGTGTGTCAAGATTTGCGATCGCCATGTTCACCGCTTCGTCCAACAAGCGGATGGTCTCGTTTGTTTCGAGTTCGTTACTGGCCATTTTCGGATGACGTCGCAGATAGCGTTCAGCCAGGATCAGGCGCTGGGCTTGCAAATCGGCGAGACGGGCACGCAGCGCACTCACCTGACCGTAGCTGGCAATCTGAGGGATCTCCAGCAGGTCGCGTTTGTTGCGTCGATACTCCTCGATTTTGTCGAGCACGGAGCGCATTTCGATCTGCTCCATCTGTGCTTGCACGAGTGCGGTCCCGACGGTTCCGACTTTTTGCAGGACCACATTCTGATTTTCGCCCAGCGATGCGATGTTATGCTTGGAGCGATAGTCCTGCAGCGAACTTTCCACTGCTTCCACCTGCGCGCGAGTTTCCTCCGCCTGATTGCGCAGAAAAATAATTGCGGAGTTGGTGCCGCTGTTGGAACGATCGAGATTGTACTGGATATAACGCAGCGCGATCCGGTTCGCGATCAATGCGGCGTTTTCCGGGTTTCGATTCGTGACGCCGATGACCACAATCGTTGTGTCGCGCCGGGCGAAAATATTGAGATTGGGCCGGATGATTTCCGCCAGGCTCGGCACTGGCTTTTCCGGGTGTTCCAAATCTCGATACGGTTTTTGGATTCGCTCCGTTTCTTCACGGTTGAAGGAGGTCAACACGTAGTCGAAAAACGTTTGGCTCCGCAGTTGCTCGGTATGCATGTTGAGCTCGCTCGAGTTGTGCACACCGGTCTCGACGACCTCCGGAATATTGAGAACCCGGTCTTTTCGGGATTCGAAGAGAAGGCTGACTTCACTATAATAAACGAGCGGCTTGGCGGGTTGGAGCACAACAAAGGCAGCTGCGGCGGCGGCTCCGATCACAAGTCCGAGCAGCCAGCGCTCTCGAAACA
>DAITQE010000732.1:0-2335 GCA_036833235.1 Opitutus sp. | reverse complement strand
CCCAGTGGGAAAGCTCTTGGTAAGTAAGTCGAGGTGCTGCAATTTGAATCGGACACACGGCTGATCTGAGGAGATATTCGAGGCGGCGTACGACCGGACACAGGACTCAGCGCTCGACGGTATCTCAGCTTTCGCCGAGCAACCGGCGGAAACGCACTTCCAGCCCGATGGGGTCACTCAGCTTCAGTCGATTGCCTTGCACGTCCAGAAGATCGCTGTCGCGGAGCCGGGCAAAAGTTCGCGAAAGGGTTTCACTGCTGGTGCCAAGTTCCGCGGCGAGCACGCGCTTCGTCGTGCTGAGTTCCACCACCGTTGCTCCCGTGATACCGCGCGGGATGCGTTTAATGATCCAATTTAGCAGGCGCGTCTCGACATCTTTCAGCGTCATGTCCTCGACCAAACCAACGAGCACACGCAGATGCTGGCTCATCGAGCCGAGCATGCGCAGTGCGAGATCAGGGCGCCGGCCTAATAATCCGAGGAACGGCGCCTTCGGCACGAGCACGACGCCGGACGATTCCACGGCGCGAGCGTTCGCGGGATAACCTTGCGCGGTAGCGATGGCAGCCTCGGCGAACGACTCGCCCGGCCGGAAGACGTAGATCACCTGCTCTTTTCCAGTGGCACTAACACGGTGAACGTTGATCGCGCCTTTCTGCGCTACATAAAAACCTTCGGCGGGATCACCTTCGCGGAAAAGATAGCCGCCTTTCGGAATGGTTCTCAGAATCGAGAATGCAGCAATCGTCTGCACATCCTCACTCGAGAGGCCGGAGAACAACTGGCAGGAACGCAGCGTTGCCGCGATCGCGGTGGTGCGGAGGGGGGAGATGTCGGGGGACACATCCCCATCCAAAACAAACGCCGGCGATCAGTCGCGCCAAAAAAACGTCCGCCATGATCCGTCGGCACTGCGCTCTGGTCGCACGTGATAGCCCGCTGCTTGCATCCGCTCGATCAATGGCGATGGCAGAAAAGGTGCGATGACAATGAGGCCCTCCTGCGGGCCAAGCGATGCAACCGCCGACATGATTTTTTTAAACGGCTCTTCGCCGCGTGCGACGAAAGGCCGCACGTCCACGCTCCGGTATTTTCGCCGATCATCTGAGTTCATGGATTCCACGGATCAGTTTTTTTGATTCGAGAGAAGTGGTCGATTAGGCGAGGCGGATTCTTTTTGGGATCGTTATCATCATGAAGTTGAATGTGGGCGAGGTGAGCGCACCCGCCCACAAAATCCGAAGGCCATTCGCCTGACGGCTCGAGTCATTTAGCCGCAAGACTAACCGCACGGACTGCCGCGGCAACTTCACCATGGAGTCCGGTGCGTTGATGGACGATTTCGCCTTCACTGTTCAAAACCGTGATCAGGTTCGAATGCGCAAACTGGCCACGCGCATCTTTCTTGTACTTCACGCCGAGCAGCATCGCGAGTTCCTGCACGTCAGCCGGCTCACCGCGCAGGAGTGTCCAGGCCGGATCATCAATTCGCGCGCGTTCACGGTACGCTTTCAACGCCGCCGGCGTGTCTCGGACATCATCGAAACTCACCAGCACGAATTGCGTCGCCGCCCGAACTTCGGCCGGCAGCGCGTCGCGGATCCGTTGCATATCGCCCACCAGAATCGGGCAGGCGTATTCGCAATTCGCGAAGAACATCGCGAGCACAACGGGGCGGCCGCGGAGTTGGGCCAGCGTCGTGGACTGATTCGAATCGTTGGTCCACGTGGCGCCGAGTTGATAAATCGAACGATCGCGGATCGGTGTCGTATCGGTGACAGCCACCGCGGACGATGCTGCCGAATGCGAACAGCAGGCGCGTTTTGCAACAGGTTCAACGGGCGCACAGCAGCTGGGCGCGGCCTCGCCCGCGGTGAGGTTCATGCTCAGTGTAGCGAGGAAAACGAGGCCCATGGATTTTGTTTTCATATAAAAAATATTTGCTGACGCGTGCGCCCTAATTGGCGCAACGGAAGCCGAGGTTCGGCACGACATAATTCGCGCGCAGCGAGCTGCGGAAGGCTGCGCGCATGAAGGCTGGATAATTCGTGAGATCTTGCGCGCCGACTGATCCGGCGCCGCAAAACAGATTTCGCTCCAGGCCGGTGTCGCCGCGTGATTCGCCCGTGACAAGCGCGGTGTTGAAATCGCTGACCCATTCCCAGACGAGGTCGGTGAGATCGCGTACGCCATAAAAATCTGCGCGCCCTGAACCGGCTGCCGGCAGCGGTGATGGCGTCGGTGTCGAAAACCACGTGAGGACAAAGGCGCGATAGGCTGGTTCTTCCGCTCCGTTCGTCGTGGTAAATCCGATACTCGCGGCGCGTTCCCATTC
>DAITQE010000731.1:570-2343 GCA_036833235.1 Opitutus sp. | reverse complement strand
GACCGTCGGCGTGGGCACGCGGAAGGACATGCCGGTGAGCTTGCCCTTCACTTCCGGCAGCACGAGCGCGGTTGCCTTGGCGGCGCCGGTCGTGGACGGGATGATGTTCTGCGCGGCGGTACGGCCACCCTTCCAATCTTTCTTGGAAGGACCATCGACGGTTTTCTGCGTCGCGGTGTAAGCGTGAACGGTCGTCATGAGACCTTCCTCAACGCCGAAGCCTTCCTTGAGGAGAACCGAAACGACGGGCGCGAGGCAGTTTGTCGTGCAGGACGCGTTCGAAATGATGTTGTGCTTTTGAACGTCGAGTTTGTCGTCGTTAACGCCCATGACGATCGTGATGTCCTCGCCCTTGGCCGGCGCGGAAATGATCACCTTCTTGGCACCGGCGGTGAGGTGGCCCTTGGCCTTTTCCGCGTCGGTGAAGAGTCCGGTGGATTCGATGACCAACTGAACGCCCATGGCGGCCCAGGGAAGTTCCGCGGGAGACTTGGCGGAAACGACTTTGATGTCGTGGCCGTTGACCACGAGGACGTCGTCTTCGGTCTTGTCGGCGGCCGACTTTTTGGAAGTGACCGTGCCGGCAAACTTGCCCTGCGTAGAGTCGTACTTCAGCAAATAGGCCAGATTGTCCGCGGGGACGATATCGCCGACGGCGACAACCTCGAAGGTCGAGCCGAGCAGGCCCTGTTCAACGAGAGCGCGGAAAACGAGGCGGCCGATGCGGCCGAAACCATTGATTGCAACTTTGACTGCCATATTAGGACTTTCCGTTAGGAGCTAGTGTTATTTGCTGAGGAAGGTTAAACCGCGTAAACGCGGAGAGTCGAATGAACAACCTGCACTCGCACGATGCAAGGCCTTTGGCTGTGCAAACACTGGTATAATTGACGTGTTTTTTGTAGATCAACTGTCACAGACCCACAAACCACAGCCCATCGCTGGAACAAACAGCTCAGGCTCGACCGGTTCGGTGGCACCAGGTCCATGCGCCGCAAAGAAACGGTCGTGATTTGCCAGCTGACGCCACGCGGCATGAGCGCTCGCTTCATCGATCGGGACAAACACGTCGTTGGATGATGGATTCATCGCGAAGAGCAAACGGTGCGTACCTTGCGAGCGATCCGCATTATAGATAACTGCGAACGCCTGCGAATCGGCGGGAAAATAAAACCGGAAGAATCCTTCGCTCGCTCGGACATAATGGCGCAGCAAGCGCCCGCGGTCGCTCCGGCGAAACGCGATCCACTCGGCGAAATAACTATGTGTACCCAGATTTCGGTACAGCCGGTGATAATCGAGCGCGTTGAGATCTCCGCGCAGATAGGTGTTGTTTACACCACGCTTCGATCGGAGAAAATCCTGCCCCGCCGCCACCATCGGAATCCCGATGGACATAAACAAAAGGGCCGCCATCAAATGCGTGCGCCGGCGATCATTCTGCGTTGGGTTGAAGCCGTCGAAGTTGGGATTTTCCGTGATCGCATCGAGCCATGCCCTGTCGTCGTGCGACTCTGTGTAATTCACGGTCTGAGCGGGCCATTTCGCAAAATACCACGGTGAGCCTTTGAGATAATATTCCATGCGCGTCGCCACACCGGAGCCGCGGACATAATCGCGCAGGAAATTACGGTACCCATCGTTCCATGACGACCATCCTGTGTCGCGCAACGCACCGACAATGTGAGCCCGGAAACTCCAGGGTTCGGCGATGAGAATGACGTGAGGCTTCGCCCGCTTCAACGCGATCTCGATATCGCGGAGGACATCGAG
>DAITQE010000731.1:0-560 GCA_036833235.1 Opitutus sp. | reverse complement strand
GAAAACCATCGACGCCATACGCGTGCATGAGGTGCAAGCAGCTGTCGATGATCAGCCGTTTTGCCATCGCGGATCGAGCGCGCAGGTCGTTGCCGCAGCCGCTCCAGTTCGCCAGTTTTCCATTCGCGTCCTGTTCAAAATAATAGACGCGGTCGATTAGCATGAGATGCGCAGGTTCTCCCACGTGGTTGTAAACCACGTCCAAAATCACAGCCATCCCTCGACGGTGAAATGCGCGGACCAATTCTTGAAATTCGCGAATGCCTGACGCTTGCTCCGGCGCCAGCGCATAACTGCTGTCCGGCGCGAAAAAATTATTCGTCATGTACCCCCAGTGGTACTCGTCGGTCGTCCGGTTATCGAATTCCTGGATCGGCTGCAGCTCCACGCAGTTGACGCCGAGGTGATGAAGATAAAAATCCGGGCTCTCGACCCACTTGCGCAGCCCAACAAAGCCGTGTCGCTCAGCGGCCGTCGCCTTCACCGGCGCGTTGGCCGCGAGGTCTCGAACGTGCGCTTCCGCAATAATCAAATCCTGCCACGCCGGCGGATGAAAACTC
>DAITQE010000730.1:0-2349 GCA_036833235.1 Opitutus sp. | reverse complement strand
GGAGCGCGGGCGTCCCGCCCGCAGGGATGCGGGCGAGGGCGCCTGCGCGCCCAGAAGACCGCTCGATCAAGTGGAATTTCGTGGTGACATCGGGGATTCCTGTTCGCACGGTCGGCGGTCGTGGTGCTTGTCGCTTTTTATGTGGTCGTTGTGACGCTGGGCGTTTTGAGCATGGGGTTTCAACTCCTCGCGTCGCGGCTGCTCAACCCTCATTTCGGTTCGTCGATCATCGTGTGGGCGTGGTTAATTTCGACGTTCCTCGCGGCATTTAGCGCCGGATCCATGCTCGGCGGGTGCATTAGCAATCTCATGCCCGCGCCGCGACTGCGCGGGCAGCTCGCGGCGGCGATCACAGCAGTCGTCACTCTCGCAATCGTGGCTTGGTTTGGGCGTGCTTTGCTGGACTGGATCGAAATCGCGCTGCCCAATGTCGGCATGGCGTTATTCGCTTCGTGCGTCGGAATTTTCTTTCTGCCCGTCACTGCGTTGTCCTCGTTCGGACCGCAGTGCGTCCAGTTTCTGGCGTCGCGCGGCACGCCGCCGGGGAAAGCGTCAGGGATCGTCTATGGCATGAGCACGTTGGGAAATATTGTCGGCGTGATGGTGACGGCATTCGTGTTTATTCCGCATTTTCGCGTTTCCACCCTGCTGTATCTGTGGCTCGCAGTTGCGGTCGTAAGCCTCGTGGCTCTCGTGCGCTTGCTGCGCACGCCCGCAACTCCGTGAAACGCTCACTCGCTTCGTTCCTGCTCCTCTCAAGACTTTCTGCGCTTTCCGCCGCAGTTCCTAGCGGCGACTACACGGAGCGCTTTGATACGTTGTACAACAGTCTGACGGTGCAACGCCGCGGATCGGTGGTCGAACTGCGGGCGCGGTCGCGCAGCAGCGAAGCGCTCGAGTCGGCGGTCGATGTTGATCATCCCTTGGAGCTTCAGGTGGCGTACACGCGCACGTTGTTCGGAGCGCTGTTCATCCAACCGAAACCAGAGCGGGTGCTCATGATTGGGTTAGGCGGCGCGGGGTTTCACCGCGTGTTCGCCGAGGTCTTTCCCGATTCGCTGCTGCAAACGGTCGAGCTCGACCCTAAAGTTTTTGAGCTTTGCCAGACGCATCTGGACTTCAAGCCGACGGCTCGAACGCCGGTGACGCTGATGGATGGCCGGATGTTTGTGAAGCGCGACAAGAGCCGATGGGATTGGCTGGTACTCGATGCGTTTCGCGGCGGGTACGTGCCACCGCATTTAAAGACAGAGGAATTTTATCGGGAGTGCGCCGCGCGGCTGACTGACCGCGGCGTGTTCGTCACGAACTTGCATTCCGGCAACCGGCTTTACGCCGCGGATTTAAAAACGATTCAAAAGGTGTTTCCTCAAGTCGTGCTGTTTAGCACGGAGAACCGAGGAAACGTGATCGCGTGCGCGGTGAACTACCGCGCCCCATCGATTGAGCGTGATGCCACCTGGCCTTCGGCGGCGGAACTTACCGCGAGGTTGCGCGGGCTGGTCAAGATGGAGGACGTCCGCGCGCATCGCATCGCGCTGCCGACCCGGGAGATTGCGCGTGCGGACGTGTTGACGGACGACTTTGCGCCGGTCGAGTTTCTGGATTCGGTGAAAACCAACAACACCGGGGAGCATTAGGGTGCGTCTGCGGATTCCAGGATTGCTTTGACGCGATCGAGTAGGGATCGAGTAGGCCGCCCGCTTGCGGGCGCTTCTCTGAGCGCGAGCAAGCTCGCAGCCTACCTCGATCAACGCTACAACTGTCTGAAATGTGTCTGGAACAACGTTAGAATAAATACGTACGTACGCCGCGCAGTCGTTTCTTGCGCCGAGGTCTGAGTTTTGCGGCGATGACACTCTCATTATGAGCCTTTTCATCGGCATCGATTCCGGCACTCAGAGCGTCAAGGCGGTCGTCCTCGATTTGGACACGCGCAAAGTCATCGCGGAGGCTCGCGCTCCGCACACATTGATCAGCGGCCTGCCCGTGGGGCACATGGAACAGCAACCACAGGAATGGACCGCTGCGCTCGATTTCGTGATCGCAGAAGTGACCGCGCAGCTCGGAGCGGAGCAGGCCAGGCAAGTGCGAGGCATTGGCGTGTCGGGCCAGCAACACGGGTTCGTGCCGCTCGACGAAAATGGCGACGTGATCCGACCGGCGAAACTCTGGTGCGATACAAGTACGGCGCCGGAGTGCGAGCTGATCACGAAAAAAATTGGCGGGGCGAAGGCCGCGATTCGCAAAACAGGGAATCTCATTCTCCCGGGATTCACCGCGCCAAAGATCCTGTGGCTGAAACGCCATGAGCCGGCGAATTACCGGAAGCTTCGCCACGTCTTGTTA
>DAITQE010000729.1:0-2349 GCA_036833235.1 Opitutus sp. | reverse complement strand
CAAATTCGTGCCCGGCGGTCCGGAACCAATGATGAAGGGATTGGGGAGCTTCAGACCGTCAACCGTCGTGGCAAGTGTGGGCATGGACGTGGTGGATTAGATTTCCTGACGTGAGACCGGAGAGCCGACGACGATACGTTACATTCAGCCATCCGCTTGGCAACGTCTCCGTGTCCGGTCGGCTCATCGTGCTGCGAGGCATGGGCTCTTTTTCGCATAGCTGGTGCATGAAAACGAGCCAGCTGCGTGGCCGCAAACTGC
This sequence comes from Opitutus sp., assembly GCA_036833235.1. Classification (GTDB taxonomy): domain Bacteria; phylum Verrucomicrobiota; class Verrucomicrobiia; order Opitutales; family Opitutaceae; genus Opitutus. The sequence goes on along the minus strand of DAITQE010000729.1, from coordinate 2,088 downwards.
GACCGCGTGCGCGCCTCGTTAAAAGGCCGGTGCGCGGACCGAGTTATCGACGGTCTCGCTGGCTGGCTCGTTTAGTTGCTGACAAGCCCGGCATCAGGATTAGCTGTGCCTGATCTCTTAGCGGTGCGCCTGACCGTCGACTTTAGCAGTTTTCGAGAGGGCATCGCTGATAGAGCAATTGGCAACCGAATACATTATGATCACGCATCCGAATCCGAGACGGACGATCGCCGAACTGAAAGAATTGCGCGAATTAACCGGGGACGAAAATGGCGCGCAACGCGTGGCGTTCACTCCGACGTGGGTGGCGGCGCGGGCGTGGCTCAGGCAGAAACTCGCAGAGCTACCGACGGAGGTGCACACCGACGCTGCGGGTAATCTGTGGGCAACGCTGCCGGGGGAATCCGCGAAGGCGCTGTTGATCGGTGGTCATATCGATTCCGTGCCGAACGGTGGCTGGCTCGACGGCTGTTTGAACACGCTGGCGGGTCTCGAAATATTGCGGCGGATCAATGCGGAATTTTCGGGGAAACCTCCTGTGACCGTTCGGTTAGTCGATTGGGCCGACGAAGAAGGTGCACGCTTTGGCAAAAGTTTATTCGGATCCTCGGCATGTTCCGGCTCGCTGGCCATGGACGAGGCGCGCGGGTTGAAGGATTGCAACGGCACCGCGTTGCCAGATGCCCTCAAGACCGTCGGCATCGACTTCGAACATGTGAAGGAGAGCGGGGCGGAGTTGAAGAACGCCGCGGCCTATCTCGAGTTGCATATCGAGCAAGGGCCGGTGCTGCTCGATCTCGATCTGCCACTCGGCGCGGTGCTCGGCACGTTCGGGGTGGAGCGACATGCCATCACGTTTCATGGACAGGCGGCGCATTCCGGCAGCACGCCGATGAACCGACGAAAGGACGCGTTCCTCGCGGCGGCGAAGCTGAGTCCGGAGATTTACGAGATCGCCAGGCGCAGCGGAAACGGGGTGTGCACCATCGGTTCGTGTACCACGAAACCGGGCATCGTCACGAGCGTGGTGGAGGAGTGCCGCATCACCCTCGACCAGCGGCATCTCGATGCCGCGGCGCTCGCGCGGATGCTGCGCGAGGCGCGAGAGGCGAGTGAACGCTTCGCGCGGGACAGCAACGTGAGCGTCTCGTGGGAACGACTGTGGCGCATCGAGCCGCGGCCGTTCGATCCGGCGTTGATCGGCCTGTGCGATGAAGCGATCAAGGAAACCTGCGGCAAGTCGCACCGGCTGCCTTCGGGGCCGCTACATGACGCTGCCGAAATGGCGGGTGCGGGCGTGCCGACGGTGATGATGTTCGTTCAAAGTTTGCACGGGATCAGTCATAACAAAATCGAGGATACGAAAGAAGAGCACCTCGAAGCGTGCGTCCGAGCCTTCGACCGACTGGCGGAAAAAACGATGGGGTGGATTTCAGCCGTCAAGTAGGGCGCGGTCTCTGACCAGCCCGGCTTTCCGGTTTGCGCTGGCAGCTCAGGGTTCCGGTAGGCTTGCTTCATGCACGCGTTTCACGAGCGTCGAAGCCATGGACGCGGAACGACCCACCTTTGGCGAAGCATTCCGCTTTTGGCTGATGCTTGGGTTCATCAGCTTCGGTGGGCCCGCGGGGCAAATCGCTGTCATGCACACGGAGTTGGTCGACCGAAAGAAATGGATCGATGACCAACGGTTCTTACATGCGCTGAATTTTTGCATGCTGCTGCCTGGGCCGGAGGCGACGCAGCTTGCGATTTATTGCGGCTGGCTGCTTCACCGCACGTGGGGCGGCATCGTGGCGGGTGTCCTCTTTGTGTTGCCGGCGGCGGTGCTGCTGTGGGTCCTGAGTTATGTGTATGTGGTGTTTGGACACGTGCCGTGGATTGCCGCGATATTTTACGGATTAAAGCCAGCGGTCACCGCGATCGTGGCAGCAGCGGTGATTCGCATTGGACGGCGGGCGTTGAAAAATTGGGCCATGTGGCTTTTGGCCGGCGTAGCCTTCCTGGGAATTTATTTCTTTCACGTGCCGTTTCCCGTGATCGTCGCCGCGGCGGCGGTGTTGGGCTGGATAGGGTTTGGCAAGGTAGGGC
>DAITQE010000728.1:0-2350 GCA_036833235.1 Opitutus sp. | reverse complement strand
GCGATTTTGAACTGCGATCCATGCTGCGCATGCCTCGTCCACTCGCCGGTCAGAGGGAGTGTTTCGCCACATTCCACGCCGGGAAGTGGGCCGACGATTGTGACGGGCTCGGCGCGGTTTTTGCGGTCGGCCCCCGGTGGAAGATCCGGGCGGAATTCGGCGATCGTGTAGTGGTTTTCCTCGTTGAGGAAAATGATGCGTTCGACCACGCCGGTGATCGAAGCAGATGCGGGAGTCGCAGGAGAATTAACCACGGATGGACACGGATAGACATGGATAAAGAAAAGAGAAGCCGAAGCGTGTGTCCGGCTTGAGGTGCTGATGTGACAGTTGCGCTGGCCCTAAAATGTGGGCGGGGTGCCCTCACCCCGGGTCCGGTCGCGCCGCGACCCGCGCAAGCGGTGAGGGCACCCCGCCCACGAGATCAGCACCTGCATCCAGCAGCTGACGCCACGTAAACCGGTGTTGCGCGATTGCGAGGGCGATGCTGTTTTGACGGGCTCATGGAATCACCGTCTCCCAGTTCACTGCTGCCGATTATTCAGATTTCAACCACACCAGTAATCCTGATTTCGGGAATGGGTCTCCTCCTGCTCACGATGACGAATCGGATGGGGCGGATCATCGATCGCACGCGGCTGTACGCAACGCAGTTGAAGCAGGCCGGAGCGGCGGAGCGGCGGCAATTGGAGATTCAGCTCGAACTGACCTGGCAACGCGCGAAAATTGTTCGACTGGCTCTGACGGCGGCGACGGCGAGCATGTTGATGTCGGCCGGATTGGTCATCGCGATTTTTATCGGAGCGTTGGTTCACCGCGATCTTGGGGAGCTGATGCTGGTGCTTTTTGGCGCCGCGATTCTCCTCTTGGTTGCAGCGCTCGTGGCATTTCTGAGGGATATTTTCATGTCGCTGTCGGCGTTGCATCTGGAAGTTGAGCAGGCGCGAGGGTCGTGAACGGGAGGGATCGTAGCTACGCGTGAGCGAGTGGACGATCTTGCGCCGGGGCATGGGTCTTCCGCCCATGATGATCTCACGGGCGTTTCGCCATCCTTTTATACACAAGTCATCCTGCCGAGGGGGCCGGAGCCCGTACCACGGGCAGTCTGCACGTGCTCAATGCGGTCAGACTGACCGCGCTACGTCACACGCCTAACTCTCGGCGTAACGCGATCAGGTCCGGAAAAATCTTTTCAGCGCCGGCGGTGGCGAGCTCGGCGCTCGTGTGCGTGCCGGTTGTGACACACCAGCTCGCGATACCGCCTCGATGCGCGGCTTCGACATCGTACGCCGAATCACCGACTAGCACTGCCGACGCGGTGTTGGCGCCAAGTTTCGCGAGTACATGGGCGGCGAACTCGGGCTGCGGCTTCAGCCACGGCGTGTCGGTCGCGCCGAAATTTCCGTGGAGGAGCGGAGTGATCCCAAGATGATCGCAAACCAGCCGGGAGGACGGGCCATGCTTGTTGGTAAAAACAGCGAGCGTGGCTCCGAGAGCGTGAAGGCGCTCGAGCAATTCACGGGCGCCCGGCAGGAGATTAACGTCGTCCAGCATTGTCGCGTCCCAGTACGGCCGGTAGATTGGCAGTGCCTCGGCCACACGTGCAGGTCCGACCAGACGGGCGACTGCGAGCTCGACCCCGCCGCCGATGGCCGCGCGCACTTGGGTCAACGTTGGTGCGGGCAATCCCATCTGATGCATCGTGTGCGAATGGGCGCGGTGAATGGCCGCGAAGTGGTCGACGAGCGTTCCGTCGAGATCGAACAGAAAGGTGGAGAATGGGAGCATGGAAATCCGTGTGAGATTTGATTTGGCGGCGCGGCATGTCACGAGTGAAGTGAAGTCATGTCGGCCCACCCGGAGACGAGTCACGCGCGAGTGTTGGAGACGTTCGACGATGGTGTGCTCGAGATCACGCTGACGGGGATATGGCGGATCACGGAGCCACGGCCCGCGTGGGAGGACTTCGTGCGTCAGCGCAAAATCGCCCACGTGCGTCTGCAAATCAGCGAATTGGAGCGGTGGGACAGCTCATTACTGCTGTTTTTATTCGAAGCTGATCAATGGTGTCGCGCATCCGCTGTGCCGTGCGATCTCGAAGCGTTGCCGGCGAAAATTCGAGCTCTCCTGACCCAGCTCTCCCGTTCGCATGAAACGAGCGTACCGGCGGATCGTTCGCGGAACTTTTTTGCGATCGTCGGCATGGCGACGATGGGCATGACCAAGAAAATCAACGCCATGTCGCAGTTCGTCGGTGAATGCGTGATCGGGGCGATCCGCTTGCTTAAGAGTCCGCACAAATTCCGCTGGCGTGATTGCATCGAAGAAATGCAGCAATGCGGGGCGATGG
>DAITQE010000727.1:0-2354 GCA_036833235.1 Opitutus sp. | reverse complement strand
GAAGTAGGAAGCGGCCCGCCGGTCCTGGTGACACAGTCCCGGCGAGCCTGACCCCACGATCCTATAAGAGAGGACCGCGATGGCTGACCAGAATTATAGGTTATCTCCAGCCCCGCCGGAATGGCGAGATGGAGGTATTCGACGTTGACACAAACAATGGCCAGCAGCACGGGCAGGGACCCGCAGGCTCGTTACGATATCGGCGCCCTCGAGCAACGTGTCTCCGGCACCGAAAAAGCGCTTAACGATATCTCATCGTCAATCGCGGCGTTGGGTGCCAAGCTCGATGAGCGGTCCCGCACGCCTTGGGTCACGCTCATCGCCGCCGGCGGTTTCCTGCTTGCCTTCATGACCACGATCGGCGTCCTGGCCTACGGCCCGATTGAGAAGGGCATTGCCCGCCATCAACAGATCCTCGACGGAATGGAATCCCGCTACGTCCAGGATTTGAAGGACGAACTGAGAATTCTCAAGGCGAAATGACCATACGGAGAATCAACGCCATGTCTGATCCAGATCCAACCGTGCGCGCTACGGAACAGGTTCTTCGCGAAGTGGCGATGCTCGGCGAGCGTGTCGACACGCGACTTAGCGGTATGGATAAGGCCATCGAACTGCTTCAGAAGTTTTCCGATAAATCGCCGACGACTGTGGTCATCGAGCAGCAGATTATCTCTCTTCGCGACATCATGGATGTAAAGCTCGATGGTGTGCAGACACAATTCCAAGAGCGCGACAAGCGCACGGAACAGCTTTCAATCGCGGACAAGACCGCCATCGCCGCCGCCCTTCAGGCACAGAAGGAAGCGGCGGGAGCGCAGAACGAAAGCAACGCCACGGCCAACGCGAAAACCGAATCCAACTTTGCCAAGCTGATCGAGCAGGGACAGAGCCTTCTCGTCGAAGTCCGTCGCAGCACCGAGGTGCAGATCAACGATCTAAAATCCCGCATCGATAAAGGTGAGGGAAGATCGAAAGGTCTTGGCGATGGCTGGGGCTATATCGTCGGCGCCATAGCAACGATTGCGCTGATCCTCGACGTCGCGCTGAAGTTCACGCGCTGATTTTGTAACGTCTGCGTCCCCCTTCAACAACACCGGAGTCCAAGACATGACGCTGCGCCAGATCGGTGCCGTGGTCGTTTGCGCGTTCGCGCTCTCGATCTCGGCCGCAGAAGCAACCCAACGCCAGAAACACCCCCATGCCCAGCCTGCCGGGCTCGTCCATTGCGCGGCGGATCAAAGCTATCGTTCGGTGTGCCCGGGCGAGGCAACCCGCACCACGGCCCGCGCCAGCCGCACAGCGGCCCCAGTGGAAACCTATCGGGAAGCCTCGATCGTCGGCGGCCGGCCTGCCGGATGCCCGCGGCGCTATTGCGGCTGCGGTGTCAGTCTCAAGGTGTTCGGCCGGATCATTCCGGAATTGAACCTGGCCGCGAACTGGATGCGGAAATTCCCGCGCGCGCGGCCAGCCGCCGGCATGGTCGCTGCCCGTCGCGGTCACGTGTTCTACATCGCCGCCTATGACGGCGGCGGTACGGCGTTGGCCTATGATCCGAACTCGGGCGGCGGCAAGACGCGAATCCATGAACGATCGCTGGCCGGCTATGTCGTCGTCGATCCGCACGGTTCGCGGGTGGCGCTGCAATGAGCCGCCGTTTCCCCGACATGCGCCTGACGCGCGAACGATGGACGGACGGCGAGGCGATCGCCGCCGGCGTCGGCTTCCTGGTGGCCATCTTGACGTTGCTCGGCGCCATCGCGCTGTTCGCTCCTTATGCGCACGCCTGGGATGGCGGCCAATGGAAGGACTCCGACGCCTATATCGGTCAGTGGTTCCGTACGCTCAAGCAGCCCGACAACAAATTCATGTCATGCTGCGGCGAGGCGGATGCCTATTGGGCGGACAAAACCGAGACCGGACCCAATGACGAGTTGATCGCGGTCATCACCGACGACCGGGCGGATGAACCATTGCGCCGTCGCCATGTGCCGGTCGGCACGCGCATCGTCGTCCCGCCGCACAAGATCAAATACGATCAGGGGAATCCGACAGGTCACATAATCATATTTCTCAGCACCTCGGACGAAGTGTGGTGCTATGTGCAGAACGGGGGAGTCTGAAATTCTCGGGTGATCGTCACAGCCACACCGAACAAGAAACGCCGCTCACGGGAAACCGTTGGGCGGCGTTTCGCGTTTAGGCTCGCGCGTGGCGGCGAAGCATTTCCTCGGCGCTTATCTCAACGCCTTTCACAATCACGAGGCGCCCATCATCATTGACTTCGATTGCGGTAATCAACCAAAAGCCAAGACGGCCAGGCACACCGATCGGCTCAGACCGTGCGGCGGATG
>DAITQE010000726.1:0-2360 GCA_036833235.1 Opitutus sp. | reverse complement strand
CAGTTAGCAGACTGTGCATCGCGTCCATTTCCTATTCCTCCGAAGAGCGGTGATGGTCATGGTTTGGTTGTGCAGTTCGCATCTGGCGCCGGGCGTGAAGGGCGAGATTTCTCCATAGGAATAAAATCCGGTTAGCGTCGCGCGTCCGCCCAGGATCTCCCGCACCGCTTCCACTTCTTCCTCGATGCGCTGCTTGAGTACGAGTTTCCGGCCGACACAGCTGATCAGAATCGCCAGATCAGGAGCGGTGGAGCCGATCGCCTGATAACTCGTTCGTGCCGCCCCTGTGGCGCCATCGATCAGCCGGTCGAAGTTAGCCTTCATCAGGCGAGCATAGGAACCTTCAGGCATATCGCCGGCGAACGTCAGACTTTGCGCGGTTTCATCCACGGACAAGATGGTGCGGACGACCGGCGTTTCCTCAGAATTGGTGCGGATGCTCAACGGGAACAAAAGTCCCGTGGCCGGAAGTCCCTTTGCATGATCGCCCAAATACTGTTTGTAGAGACCGAGCGCAGAATGTCCGTCCAGTTCATACAAAACGTTCGCCTCGGATCTGGTGATGCATCTTTCCGGTCCAAAAGAATCCCAGCCGCCCAGCGAACCAAAGCCGACCTTTAATCGGCGTCCGTACAAACCAAGCGCGGCAATGGTGTCCCTTTCAGGAACGTTATCCCGGAACACCAACGTCTCGGCAAAGTGTGCGCCGTCGCCCGGCAGCCCGCCGGTTGTAGTGATTCCTTCGGGCAGGTGTCTCACCAAACCGGCTACAAAATTGCTGCCGTTGATTTTCAAGCCGTCCGACAGCACCAGGACGTGCGCCAGTTTTTCCTCCCTGCCGGTGACTGCATCGTGAACCGAACGCGGGAGTTTTTGCGCGATCAATTCGCCCGCCTGAAAACTGTCCGGCGTCTGGCTCAAGTTGATATGGGCGCTGCGGAATTGGGTGTGCGCAAATTCCACCGCCGTGACGACGAGTGAGTCATCGGACACACGAGTGCCGCAGATTTCGCCTGCGGTGGAGCAGCCAAAAATATGCGCGGTTGGGTGATCGCGTCGGATCGCGGCGACGAGTGCTGGTTTCCTCAAGGCGGCGGTGGCGCCAAACACCAGGACTAACTGGGACGATTTTGCGATCGTCTCGGGGGATCCAGAGGCCCATCCGAGAGCTTCGGTCCACTTTCTTTGTTCGGTCTTCAAGGGAAAAATTTTGCAGTGAGTTGAGTCTGGGATGACGCCGGCCATTTCAGAACAGGACGAGCTGCCCGGGATCGGACTGGCGCAGGACCGGCGCGAGCGGCAGGCAGGGCTCGGCTCTGCACCCGCGATGCTGATGCATGGCCTCGGCGAAAACGACGTTGCCCAATAGATCGAGGCAGCTACGTTGTGGCCATGACCAAGCTCGCGGAAATCCAATCGGCAATTCTGCAACTCGACCCGGCGGAGCGAGAGGAGCTGCGGCATTGGCTCGACGAAACCGCCGAGGAGACGCCGGAGATGCTCGCTGCCATCGACGAAGGTTTGCGCTCGCTCAAAGCGAAAGGCGTGATTCCGCTGGAGGACGTGCGCCGGGAGCTGTCGTCATGGATTACAAAGTCGGCCTGACGGAGAAGGCGCGCAACGATCTCGGCGCGGCGGTGCGGTTCATCGCGGAGGAAGGCCGCAATCCCGAAGCCGCATTGCGGCTAGGCAACGAACTGCTCGACGCGGCGCTGTCGCTCGCGCTCTTCCCGCGGCGCGGTTCGCCCGTGCGGCGGCGGCCGGGGATGCGAAAGCTCTCGCACCGCTACTGGCTCATTTTTTATCAGGTCAACGAGGCCGAGCGATGGGTCGAGATTGTGCGCATCTGGGACGGCCGCAAAGACCCGGCGACGCTGCGGCTGCCGTAGGCACGGCGACGCACCGCTGGCCAACCCTGCGTCTAGCAGCAGATCTCGCGATGCCGGCCATTTTGGGGCGAAGTTATTGCGAGATTCGGGGATCGTGATTACACTTGAGCTGCCATGCGAAGTTTACCCCAACATCAACTTGCGATGGTTCAATCGACCGTCGCTTACCTCGCGAAGAACGAGTTAGTCTGGAAATCACATCCTGCTTTCGTCAAAGCGGTCAAAGATCTAGAAAAAGCCCTCGCCGCTGCAATGGGGGACGATCCATCGCCCACTGATTCGGTGGATGACGCCCTGGCGATCAAGGTGCACGCGCGCGAATTGCTCGAAGATCTCATGTCTGAAATCGCCGATCAGCTGTTCGCACTTTCGCAAGAAACGGGTGAAGTCACACTCGCTGCAGCAACCGACTTTACTCGCGCGTCGCTCGATCGGCTGTCCGATAATGAACTCGAACACACAGCTCTGGAA
>DAITQE010000725.1:0-2365 GCA_036833235.1 Opitutus sp. | reverse complement strand
TGGCAGCCTACACTTGCGAAACCATACCGGAAAACCGTGGTGGAAGGTCGTTCTGCCCAAGAGTTGGCTGGCAACCGGCGGGAGTTTCCTAAATCTACCGACGCATGATTCCGCTTCGCCGCCCGCTGATTGTGCTGGTCGCTCTTTGTGCGGTGACGTGTGCGGCCGCTGCGGAAAAACCTACTTTGCCGCCCATATCCGGGGAATTGTCCGGAAAATTTTCTGCGCCGAAACTCACCGATTTCCCGGAGGTGCAGTGGAAGACCAGCATCCGCGCGCTTGGGGGAACCAAGGCGCACGCGGAAATTTCTGCGACGGCGCTCGGCGGGCGCCTGCGGGCGGAGGCGGACTTTGACGTGCTGACAGGCGCGGGCTCCTGGAAAATCACCGATGGCGAATTGGACGCTGCGACGTGGTTTGCCGTCATCGCTCCGGAGATCGGAGGGGCCGCGGCCGGATTGAAGGCGGTTGGCACGTTGCGACTGGAAGGCGGAGGAGTGTTGAAAAAAAACCGTCCGGTTGGAAATCTGAAACTCGTCTGGGATGGCGGTGCATTGCGAAACCCGGACCAGGGATGGGCACTCGAGGATATCGCGTTGCGGGGAGAATACGAAGTGGACGCGGGCGCTTACACGGTGAAGAGCGCGGGGCCGCTCGAGGTAACGGTGCGAACAATTACGACCACGCGGTTTGGGGCGCGTAATGTTTTTGTTCGGGGGCGACTCAACGCAGGAGGCACATTTTCGCTCTTGGTGGCGCGGGTTGAAATTGCTGGAGGCGAAATAACTATTGATCCGTGCACAGTCCCACTGATGCCGCCTGTAATGGATTTCAACGTACACATTGACCGGATCGGTTTGCAGGATGTCGTAGCGCTGGTGCCCGCGAGTTTGTCGGATGCGCGTGGCCGCGTCGATGGCGTGGTGCGTATCGGGTGGAGTGCCGCGGCGGGATTTCAACTGGGCGCCGGCAATATTTCTTTGCGGAATGATGAACCGGCGATGGTGCGGCTGACGGCTGCACCGGGATTCCTCACGAAACGACTGTCGGAGCGAATCGCGTTGTTACCCGCGTGGACAGGTCCGCTGGCGCGCTGGCTGGCGCCGGTCAATCCGGTTTACGGTGACCTGAGGGCGATTGAACTGGGCCGGACCGATCTCCAGGTTAAGGAGTTGAGCATAGAGTTAACGCCCGAAGGAGACGCGTTCGGGCGAACCGCGAATGTGTATGTAAGGGGGCGACCGGCGCAGGTCGGGGGCTCGGTAAAAGAGGTCACTTTTCAGGTCAATGTCGCGGGACCGCTCGCTGCCGTGCTAGGGGTTGGACTTAAACAGGTCATGTCGGTGCGGTTCGAATGAAGAAACTTTTGTTGCCACGTCGAGTCGCATTGCAGAGCTTCACCTCCATGCGTCGCAGTCTTCTCCTCTTCGCCTGCATCCCGCTGAGCGGTTGTATTACCGTCAGGCTGGATAAACCCATCGAGGTTCACGCGGTTGTCGACATAAACGTTAAAGTCGACAAGGCGCTGGACGATTTCTTCGGTGATCTCGATAAGAAATCAGCGACCATTGTGGTCCCCGCGCCCCAACCGTAATCTTATGAAAATGCATTTTGTCCGTGTAGTGATCATGACTGCGACGCTGGTGCTTGGACTGGGCGCAGTCACTGCGATGGCCGAGGACTTGGGGGCGGTGAAGGTTCGGATGAATCAACGGCTCGCCCAGGTGGATCATTTGAAAGCGAAAGGCGTGATCGGTGAAAACAATCGCGGAATGCTCGAGTTGCGCGGCGGCGATGTTGATGCCGGGGACGTGGTGGCAGCGGAGAATCGCGATCGTGGGATCGTCTATGCTGAGATTGCCAAGCAGACCGGCACACATGTTGACCAGGTAGGGCGAGCCCGCGCGCGTCAAATTGCGGCGGCGAGTGCACGTGGTGTGTGGCTCCAAAAAAACGACGGTTCGTGGTATAAAAAGTGACGGACCCCGCGGCCCGGGAGCGACACACGCTGTTTGAGGCTGCAGTTGTGGAGATGGCGAACGTTGTTCCGGCTCGCTGGTCGAAAACAGTCGCGCATCGGCACGAATTTAGCAGCGTCAAGCGCGTTCGCTTTCCCATGATTCACTTTCCCCGGATTCTTGCCCTGTCGCTCGCGGTGAGCACGGCGGCCACTGCGCTGGCGAAGGATTTTTTACCTGCGGTCGTCTATGACTTTGGCGGCAAATTCGACCGATCGTTCAACCAGTCGGCCAGCGAAGGGGCGGAGCGCTTCAAGAAGGATACGGGAATCGCTTTTCGTGAGTTCGAGATTTCCAACGCGACCCAGCGAGAGCAGGTGATGGCGCAGCTCGCGAAGCGGGGTGCG
>DAITQE010000724.1:0-2375 GCA_036833235.1 Opitutus sp. | reverse complement strand
GTCTGTGGGTTTTGCAGCACAGGCTGTGGGCTCAAGATTCATCTGAACGCCGAAGGCGAAGCGATCAACTTGACGGCGGATCCTGACTATCCGGTGAACCTCGGCACGGCCTGTCCGAAAGGCTGGGAGGCGCTGACGCCACTCGCGGCGGCCGATCGTGTGACGTCACCGCTGCTGCGCAATCGCGCCACCGGCAAGCTCGAACCTGTTTCATGGCCGCAGGCGCTGAAGGCTTTCGTTGATAATTTTACGCGTATCCAAAAACAACACGGTCGCGCAGCCATTTCGTTGCTCAGCACGGGCCAGATCGTGATGGAGGAGATGGCGTTGCTGGGTGCGGTCGCAAAGTTCGGCATGGGCATGCGCCATGTGGATTCGAATACGCGGCAGTGCATGGCCACGTCGCACGTCGCGTACAAACAGTCGTTCGGCTTTGATGCGCCGCCGTTCACTTACACGGATTTCGAGGAGAGCGACGCGCTGATTTTCATCGGTGCCAATCCCTGCATCGCCCATCCGATCATGTGGCAACGCGTGATGATGAACCGGCGTTCTCCAGAGATCGTGGTCATCGATCCGCGTCGGACGGAAACGGCGATGGCGGCAACGTTGCATGTGGCGCTGCGCCCGAAGAGTGACCTCGTGCTGCTTTATGGTTTGGCGCACATGCTGATTGAACGCGGTGCGATCAAACGAGAATTCATTGACGCGCACACGCAGGGTTTTGATGAGTTCGCAAAATTTGTTGCCGAGTTCTCGGCTGCGCGCACCGCGGCGGAAACCGGCGTGCCGCTCGCGACGCTACACCGGCTCGTCACGATTATTGCCGAACGCGAGCGGGTTTCGTTTTGGTGGACGATGGGGATCAACCAAAGTCACGAGGCGACGCGCAGCGCGCAGGCGATCATCAATCTGGCGCTGATGACCGGGAACATCGGTCGACCAGGGACGGGTGCAAATTCGATTACAGGTCAATGCAACGCGATGGGCTCGCGCCTGTTTGGCAATGCGACGTCGCTTCTCGGCGGTTACGATTTCACCAATGCGGCGCATCGCAGCCACGTCGCGCAAATTCTTCAGATCGATCCGACGACGATTCCGGATGAGCCAAGTCTGGCGTATGACCAGATTCTGGATGCGATCGGTCGCGGAGAGATTCGCGGGCTGTGGATTATCGCGACGAACACGGCTCACTCGTGGATCAATCACCAAAGTTTCACGGCGCTGCGGGCGAAGCTCGATTTTCTCGTTGTCCAGGACATGTACGCGACGACCGAGACGGCGCAGCTCGCGGACCTCGTGCTGCCCGCTGCAGGATGGGGCGAGAAAGATGGAGTGCTCATCAACAGCGAACGGCGGCTCGGCCTCGCCAAGAAAGTGGCGCGAGCGCCGGGGCAGGCGCTGAGCGATTTTGCGATTTTCAAATTGGTGGCGGACGCGTGGGGATGCGGGTCAATGTTTCGCGAGTGGATATCTCCGGAAGCAGTATTTCAGATTTTGAAAAAACTTTCCCTGGGACAGCCGTGCGATTTTAGCGGGATCAGGGATTACGCGCACATCGATGCGGAAGGCGGGATTCAGTGGCCTTGGACCGCGGCGGACGCCGGGGGAATGACGATCGACGAGAGCCGAACGACGAAGGGACTGATCGCGAATGGATCGGGAAATTCGTCATCCGTTATTCGTCATTCGTCATTCCGGCACCGGCGACTTTTTGCCGATGGAAAATTTTTCACGGCAGATGGGCGGGCGCGATTTGTTTTCGATGCGCCGAGGGCAAGTCCGGAGCTGCCGGATGCGGAATATCCGTTTCTCTTGATGACGGGGCGGGGATCTTCGGCGCAATGGCATACGGGGTCGCGAACCAACAAAAGCGCGGTCCTGCGAAAACTCGCGCCGACGCAGCTTTACGTGGAAGTGAATCCGGCGGACGCGAGCCGGATTGGGTTCGTGGCGGGCGATCGCGTCACGGTGCGGTCGCGGCGCGGCAGCCTGGTCGCGCTGGCTTTTGTCACGCCGACGGTGCAACGTGGTCAGGTGTTTCTGCCGATGCATTTCGCCGACGTGAACCGATTGACGTTCCCCGCTTTTGACCCGCATTCGCGGCAGCCGAGCTACAAGGCAGCGGCAGTGCAAACCACGCCGCTGCCATGACGCTCACCGTTGAACATATTTTTATTTCGCCCGAACATAATTTTTTCGGGCGCCACGGCCAAACGGCAGGAGCGAATCCAATTGTCGAAGTCGACGAAGTGGAGTGCGTGGCCGGGCATGGACTGCGCGGCGATCGCTTTTTCGACTATCGGGATGATTACAAAGGACAGGTGACGCTGTTTGCCGCGGAAGTATTTGAGCAATTGTGCGAGTCGCTGGCG
>DAITQE010000723.1:0-2397 GCA_036833235.1 Opitutus sp. | reverse complement strand
ACGATGCTCGTTCACATAATTGACCATCGAAGCGAGCGTGGTCGATTTACCCGAACCGGTTGGGCCGGTCACCAGGATCAAGCCACGCGGCCGGTACAGGAGTTCGCGGACTTTGTCCGGCAAACCGATTTCTCGAAGTCCAAACATCTTCGTCGGAATCTGACGGAGAACCATCCCGTAGTTTCCCTTCGCCTTCAAAACGGAGACGCGGAAACGCGCCTTATCGCCGAAGGCGAAACCGAAATCTGCACCGCCATTGAGTTTCACGCCGCTGATGTGATTATCGGGAGTAATCGATAGCATCAGCCGCTCCGTATCGGCAGCGGTTAGGTTTGGCCCTTCGATCGGCAACATGCTGCCGCTCACCCGCAATGTCGGTGGCTGACCCACCTGCAAGTGAAGATCGGAGGCAGTCTGCTCGACGACGAGCTCGAGCATTTCGTTCATGTCATAGCTCATAGGACGTGGCGTTCAGCGATATTGTTAGACGTTGCAATCGAGGGCGAGGGACACATGCACGCAGCTATAATCGGCACACGCGTGGAAAAATTCGGGACCCGCAAACCGAGAGGAGAGCTGGAGAGTGCATGCTGGAAGCGATTAATTTGCATCGCCAACGGTGATCGAGACGACTTCTTCGACCGTGGTCAAACCCGAGGTGGCCTTACGCGCGCCGTCTTCGCGCATTGTCCGCATTCCGAACGAGCGGGCTTTCTCACGCAAGCGCGTCGAACCAGCACCGTCGTAGATCAACCGCTGAATCTCATTGTTCGCGACGAATATTTCAAAAATCCCAATTCTCCCTCGGAAACCAGTGCCATTACAGGCCGGACATCCCTCGCCGCGCATGAAATTCGCACCGGCAATCTGCCTTGGATCGAGGTTGAGCGCCTGAACGCTGCGCGCAGGTGGTGTGAAGGGCCGCCGACAATTTTCACAAATTTTTCGGACCAGTCTTTGCGCGACCGCCGTCCGCAATGACGCAGAGACCAAGAACGGCTTCACGCCGATGTCGATCAGGCGTGTGACCGCACCCGCTGCATCGTTCGTGTGTAGCGTTGAGAAAACCAAATGCCCGGTGAGCGAGGCATTGATCGCGATGTCCGCTGTCTCCAGATCCCGAATCTCACCGATCATGACGATATTTGGCGCCTGCCGCAGCATCGCGCGAAGCGCCGATGAAAACGTCATTCCAACGTCGTGTCGGACGGGTACCTGGTTGATGCCGGAAAGCTGATACTCAACCGGATCTTCCACGGTGATGATCTTCCGGCTCGGCGTGTTGATATGATGGAGACAGCTGTAAAGGGTCGTGGTCTTTCCCGAACCCGTGGGTCCGGTCACCAGCACGATTCCGTCCGGCGAACCGATCAAGCGCTCGAATGTCGCTTGATCATCAGCAAGGAAACCCAGTTCGGGCAGCCCAAGCTGCAGCCCACGGTGGTCGAGAATGCGCATAACGATGCTTTCTCCATGAGCGGTCGGCAGCGAGGAGACGCGCAGATCGATACTCTTGCCCGACGTCGTGATTTGGATACGGCCGTCCTGGGGAATGCGCTTCTCGGCAATCGAGATATTCGCCATCAGCTTCACACGCGAGATGATGGCGAGCTGCAATCGCTTCGGCGGATTCTCCGCTTCGTTCAGCACGCCATCGATGCGAAAACGGACGCGAAACCTTTTCTCCAACGGTTCAAGATGAATGTCCGACGCGCGGCGCCGAATCGCCTCATGGATAATAGAGGAGACCAGTTTGATAATCGGAGCGTCGGTCTCAGCGTCGGCGGCTGCGTCTGGATCAGAGTTCTCGCGCGTCGATTCATCCTCTCCCCGAATGGAACTAGATTCTACATTCGTTGAAGCCGTTTCAGATAAAACGTCAGTCACACTAGCCTCTGCCGCGTAGAGCCGCCCGATAGCGCTCACTATATCCCGTGCGCTCGTCACGACGGGTTCGATCGTCAGACCGAGCATGTGTGATAGACTGTCGATGCCGTCCGTGTCGGTCGGATCACTCAGCGCCACCTGCAATATCTCCCCGGAGAGCCGCAGCGGCACAAGTCGGTAGCGAAGCGCGAGTATCCGCGGCACAAGTTCAAGCACGTTGGGTGGCGGCACAGACATACCGTCGAGTTCGACCACGGCTAAACCAAATTCCGCAGCCAGCGCCGCGGCCAGCCGCCGATCGTCGAGTACGCCCGTCGCGATCAAGCACTCGAGCAGCGAAGGCGTCGGCACGAGTTGATCTTGGGGCGCAACGATCCTAGCCCGCGCCGTGGCGAGTTGCCCGTCGGTAACCAGACCTTTGTCTCGAGCCAGCCGCAGAACAAAATCGTCTGCAGGCGTGGTCACGAGACAATCGCAGAAACGAACAATCAGGTTCGACTAAGACCGAGC
>DAITQE010000722.1:0-2406 GCA_036833235.1 Opitutus sp. | reverse complement strand
GCAATCCGTTACGTGGTAGGCCGCGAGCTTGCTCGCGCTTCAATCGCTGGCAGCCTACAAGATACGACTCCAAAACAAAAGACCTTGCGATGCAAAGGGCGCGGGCGTCTCACCCAAGGGTTTGGCTGTCTGTCCAGAAACGGTCATAAGCCCGATCAGAGGATTTGCCTTGGAGGCGAGGGCGTGCATTGATGGCAGCAATGAGTTCGGCCCATTTTCTCCGGATCGAACGGGAGGAACGCGATGGATCCCGGCACTTTGTGGTGCATACGCACGACCCAAAGTTTTCGATGGAACTCACGCTCGATCGTGAGGCGCCGGATAAAATCGGCCGGGGTATAATCAGGCGAGTCTGCGTGCCTAATTCGTGGGCGGGAGACTACGGGAAATACTCGAAGCTGATGAATTCGGCGCAGGAGTTTTTCACTGAGTCATTTGCTGAACCGGTGAGGAAGTCCGAAATGCGCCGCTTTTTGGCATAACCGCGTGTTCAAATTCCTGTGACGGAGGCGAAATCGTCGCTGCTGTGGAGCTCACGGTGGCCACGCAAAGTTGCCGACGATCGCGGCGTGCAGTCGCTGCCATGCCGCCGGATTAAGATCAATGATCGCTGACCTCGGTCGCGGCCTCGGTCATGCGCGCGATCGTTTCGTTGAAGGATAGAACCGAGTGATGGAAGATTACGCCGAACTTTTCATGCGGAGGGGCGCCCGAAAAATTTGGCGATAGCCGCGTGATTTCCGGAAACTCCATAACGGTTCACAGTCGTCGCCACGCCATTGCGAGAAGAGAAACCAGTAACCCAACGCGAACAGCGCCCTCGAATGTCAGGATCACGAGGGTCCATTTTAGCCCGAAATTTCGGCGCAAGGTAAACCCGAGTCCGAGCACCGCGAGAAGACCGAGGGCGTGCAAGCGTGAAATGGGTAACGACAGCAACGCGACCATCCACAGAACATAGCAGAACAGGACAGCGGTCCACAAAAACGCTGTGATCTCGCCAAGACCCAGGTTCCGCGGATCTCCGTTGCGCGCGATCTGCTTGATGCCGAGGTAGCGCTCACTGATCACGAGCTGCCACACCTCAAACGCGAGGAAGAGCGGTGCGAATAAGAGCAGCGTGGGCATGGGAAAACGTTCACGCGAATTTCATCCGACGCCAAGACAGAAGCCGAGCGATACGGCGCGATGGCGAATCGCGCCGAATGGTTGCGACCGCGCTGGAAGCGAATCTGTTACGCGGTACCGGAATCCAGCGTTGGCCCAAACAAACCGAGCGAGAGGACGTGATGAATTCGTCTACGATGATCGGAAATTTTCTGGTGACCTCGGTGTTTGCGGGGCTGTTGGGCGGCGCTGCCATGTTGACGGCAATGTTGTTGATGACGCGCGCCGGTCTTGCCCAGGGGAACATGATCGTGGCCCTCGGTGGCATGGTCACAAAATCGCGAGACAGTGCATTTCGTGTCGGTCTGATCATGCACACCATCTCGGCAATCGGTTTCGCGATGGTGTATACGATGGCAATGCTGTGGCTCGGCGCCACGGGCATGCCCAACGCGCTTTTTCTAGGCGTGGCAGTGGGCTTCTTCCACGGCCTTGTCGTGAGCCTGATGCTCGTATGGGTTGTCGCCGAAGGACACCCGTTCGAAGAGTACAATGAAGCGGGGCTTGCGGTCGGACTCAGCCATCTGGTTGGCCACGTCGTGTATGGCGCGGTAGTAGGGCTGGTGGTGGGTGTGCTTCCGCTGTAGTCGTAGCCGAACCAAGTGGCTGGATTGACGGGCCGCTGATAATGTGGGCGGGGGGCCCTCACCCCGCTGGCCATGATTCGCGCCTCGAGCGCATACGAGGTGAGGGCACCCCGCCTACATTTATTTCATCTAACAGATTAGTGCTAATGCGCCGCAGCGCCGCCGACTATTTTCCGCCGTACCAAAAAGCGCGGCGCCAGTTATGTCGACGAAGCTGGACGAGCAAGTCTGCCCGCATGGGAGGAAGATCGCTTACACCACAATTAGCTTCTGCTTGGGCGACGTTGCGGATGCCCGGAATGACCGTCGAAACGGCCGGGTGCGCGAGAACGAATTTGATCGCCGCTTGCGCCATCGTGTACTGCGAACCTTCCAAATCGCGCCGAATTTCTTCGGCACGGTCCACGGCGCGCGCGAGTCGATCGCCGGCAAAATAATTCGCGCGAAAATCGTCGGCGGCGAAAGTGGTGTCTTTGGTGAACTTGCCCGTAAGCGCGCCTTCGTCGAACACGACGCGAACGATCACGCCGACGTTGTACTCTTTCGCAACGTCGAGCAATTCGGCCGCAGGCTCCTGTTCAAAAAGATTATAGATGACCTGGACACTATCCACCCAGCCGCTGCGCATCAGATCGATGACGCTGTTCTGATC
>DAITQE010000721.1:0-2422 GCA_036833235.1 Opitutus sp. | reverse complement strand
ATGCTGCGGCTGCGGGTCGCAGGAGGACAGCCACACCGCGGCGACCTCGCACCGGCCTCTAATGGACTCCGGACATTTCTCAGCGGGAACGAACCGGCATTGCTCGGCACCTTCCACGTCGGGCATTCAGATCTTACCGGTTTTCTCCTCGGGCCGCAGGAGCAGAGGCGCGTCTTTATGGTGCGTCAGCGCGTGAGTAATTCTTACGACACCGAACTGCTCGGCGCGCGTTTTGGCAATTGGATCACGTTCATTTGGGTCAACGAATCGGAAAATCTGCTCTTCGCCCTAAAAGACGCCATCGCCTCGGGTGGATCCATCGCCCTGAAGTGCGACCGACTCGAGTTCAGCGCGAAGACCGAGGCGTTCCAGTTTCTTGGCACGCGCCGGCTGTTTCCGTTTACCATTTATCATTTGGCGTTGATCTTCCGGCTCCCCGTTATCCTGAGCGTCGGATTGCCCGACGGCCCCGGTCATACCACCGTGTACAGTTCACCGCGGTTCGTGCCCGACGACGCGAGCAAGTCGTCGAATCTCGAACGAGCCCGACATCATTTTCAGGACTTTCTCAACCTGCTCGAGTCGCTCCTGCGTGCAGCGCCCGAGCAGTGGTTCAATTTCCTCCCGCTCAACTCACCCGCGTGATGAGCGTTTCTCGCAAGCTGCTGCGCCTTTATCACTATCCCGCGAATTTCGTTTCGTGGCTTCTGTTCGCGGCGGTTGGCATCGCGCTAAATATCGTGTGCATGCCCCTTCTCATCGGTGGTCGGCGCGCCCGCCGCGGGGCCGCCGTGCGCACCACGATCCGATGGCTTTTCTCCGCGTGGTGCAAATGGCTGCACGCGGCGCGTCTAATCTACGTCAACTTCCACGGCTTTGACCGCGCCGCTCTCGAAGGTCCGGCCGTGTACGTCGCCAACCATCCTGGGCTGCTCGACGCCACGTTCATCCTGTCGCAACTGCCGGACGCAATCTGCATTTTCAAACCTGCGATTATTCGCAACCCGGCCCTCGGCCCCGCCGCGATCATGGCGGGTTATGCGTGCGGCAGCAACGGCGTCGATCTCATCCGCGACGTCGCGGCGCGACTCGCCGCGGGCCGGTCGCTCCTGATTTTTCCCGAGGGCACTCGCACCGCGGCGGACGTGAAACTCAACCCATTCCGGCCTGGCTTCGCGGTGATCGCCGCGCGAGCGCACGTGCCGGTGCGGCTGATACTCATCCGTGCCCCGCGCGACCTCGTGCCGAAAGGCTGGTCGTGGTGGCGCGCACCTTCGTTTCCTTCCCAAGTCGACATCACGCTCTTGGGCGAGATTACACTTCAGCCCGACGAGACTGCGACAGGGTTGACCGCACGAGTCGCAGACCAATTCTCTGCAGCGCTCGCTTCGCCATGACGCTGACCTCGGCTACGCATCTCGTTTTAATCCCGAGCTACAACACCGGATCACGTCTCGCCGACACGGTCGCTGCAGCATTGGGCCAATGGTCGCCCGTGTGGGTCGTCATCGACGGCAGCACCGACGGCAGTGACGCCTCCGTTCGCGCGTTGGCCGAACGTGACCCACGGGTGCGCGTCATCGTGCGTCCGCAAAACGGGGGGAAAGGCGCCGCCATTGCGACGGGCGTGGCTGCGGCCTTGGTGCAAGGCTTCACGCATGTGCTCACGATGGACTCGGACGGACAGCATCCTGCCGATCGAATTCCTGATTTCATGTCGACGTCTCAAGCCAACCCGCGTGCAGTTGTCCTCGGTCGACCTGTATTCGGGCCCGAAGTACCGCTCGAGCGTCTGCATGGACGCAAACTCAGCGTTGGCCTCGCTCGACTAGAAATCCTCGGCTCCGGCATCGACGATCCACTTTTCGGATTTCGCGTTTATCCCGCGCCCGCTCTGCAAACGGCCCTGAATTCGACGCGACGTGCACGCGGATTCGACTTCGATCCCGAAGTAGCCGTGCGCCTAGTCTGGGCTGGCACCCCAACCGTTAACTTACCAGCAACCTGTCGCTACCTGGCGAAGAGCGAAGGCGGCGTGTCGCATTTCCATTACCTCCGCGACAACCTCAAGCTCATCTGGCTCCATACGCGGCTCCTGGTTCAGTTGTTTCTATGGCGCTGGCCGTCCGTGCTCCGTCAGCGCCGCTCATCGATTTGAAACAGGAGGGTGTTCCGATTTGGAATCAGCTGGGAGCACGGGCGTCCCTCCCGCTCGTTCGGGCCGGACGGACGTCCGCGCTCCCACCCGATCGGCCGACGTCTCGCAGCGAATGGTGCGCAATCTCATTTCACTTAATAAGTGAAATTAGATCGGACGAGAGACCACAGAATCGATTTCATCACTCGGAGCGCGGACGTCCGGCCCGCAAGTGGCGGCTTCCAGCCGCAGGTTCATCGGCTGGAAGCTCGCTCGCCATTGGCG
>DAITQE010000720.1:0-2426 GCA_036833235.1 Opitutus sp. | reverse complement strand
CCCGGACCCCAGACATCGGTTTCTGCAATGCCCCGGAGCTTGCTCCGGGGATTTTCACTCCCACATCGTCTCACGCTGCCACTTTGGTTGCAGCTGCCGCGGTATGTTACTTCCAGGTCAACACAAAGCGGGTGAAATACATCGTATCGAGGCGTTCGACATTTTCGCCCGGTTGGCTGTTGTAATCGTTGCTGACGCCGACTCGAAGTTTCCAGAACGGAGCAACCAGCGGCAGTTCGTAGAAGGACTCGTGGGTCAGGCGGAAATTGCCGAGATCTTCAAAGGTCGGAACAAACGCGATCCGGTTCACCAATTTTGAATTGGTGAATTCCCACTCATGGCTCAGGCCGATATCCAAGCCGGCACTGCTGACGTCTTCGGTTGTCGGGTCGCGGTAACCTTCATAGCGATACGAGAGACCGACGCGGGCGGTCAGGAGATGTTTCGCTTCTTTGATCAGATCGTAACCCACGCCGAACGCGGCCACGTTGTATAGATTGACGCCCTTCACGCGATCGAAACCACCTTCATCGCGAACATACCACGACTTTTTGCCGGAAAAATTATCCTGGTAGTCGACGCCAGCTTTGAACTGGTCGGCGGATTTTGCGCCATCAGCCACCTGGCGGTCGTAGGCGGTATAAAACTGCAAAGTGTCTTGCGGTGTTTTGAGAGTGGCGCGGGCGCTCACGGCAGTGCCAATTTGTTCCTTGTTGCCCGTCTTCCCGGTGACATCCAGGGCTGCCTCGTAGGCCCAGTGGCGTCTCGTCGCGGTGATTTGCGGATCTTCACCGCCTGCGGGCCAGGACGCCGCGACTTTTTCGACCTTCGTCGATAACTGTCCGTCGGGACCCGCAATCTGAACTGCACCTGCTTCGGTGGTTACTTTCCCGGTGAGGACCGTGCCGCTGGCGAGACGCACGGCGATGGGCGCATCCGTAGTTACTCCGGTGACCTCGCTCTGTTTGATCTTCAGTTCGCCCGCGTAGTCCGTCTTTAGGAAAACCGTGCCATCCTCGATCTTGGTGACAGCGCCGATCAATCGAGCGCCGTTCTTCGTTTCAACGACGTCGGCAGCGAGTTGTTGGACAACGAAGCCCAAGCACAACGTTACGAGCGAATTTTTGAGTAGAGGAATATTCTTCATGATCAAAAAATGAGCGCAGTTTTGCCGAGCTGAACAGTCAACCCCGGTTTTTACACTGGTCATCGCGATTCTACTTAGGTTCCGACCATACCGACTGCTCGACAAGCTGCGGCGGGGTGCATTCGCTCCAGTTCAATGGCTGCGCCTATCCAACGTCCTGCGCTCGTGGTTGCTGACAAATGGCAGGATTATCAGCTGCTGGATTGCGGAGATGGCATGAAGCAAGAGCGCTGGGGCGCCTACACGCTGGTGCGACCCGATCCGCAAATTATCTGGCCACGTCATGGTAAGGATTCGAATGCGCGCTGGGATCATTGGGACGGTTTTTATCACCGCAGCGAAAGTGGCGGGGGCAAATGGGAGGTGCGCCGGCAAATGCCGGACGACTGGACAATTTCATACGGGCCGCTGGGGCTCACGTTTAAGATTCACCCGACGTCGTTCAAGCACACGGGGTTGTTTCCTGAGCAGGCCGTGAATTGGGATTGGTTTTGCGCGAAAATCAAAACAGCGCGCGCGACCGGCCGCGCCGTGTCGGTGCTCAATTTATTTGGATACACCGGCGCGGCGTCAGTCGCTGCCGCATCCGCCGGAGCCAGCGTCTGCCATGTGGACGCGGCGGAGGGCATGGTGAAGTGGTGTCGCGAAAACGTGGCGCTCAGCGATCTCGCCGCAGCTCCGGTCCGGTACATCGTCGACGATTGTCTCAAGTTCGCCCGGCGTGAGATTAAACGCGGACGGCGTTACGATGCGGTCATCATGGATCCGCCCACGTACGGCCGCGGCAGCACGGGCGAAATGTGGCGTCTGGAAGATCACCTGTGGGAATTACTGCTGGAATGCCGCGCGCTGCTGAGCGAGCAGCCGCTGTTTTTTTTGATCAATGCTTACACGGCGCGTCTTTCGCCGACGGTCGTCGCGAATCTTCTCGCTGAGTTGCTCCACGATCGAGGCGGTGCGATCACTGCCGGCGAGGTAGGTTTACCGATACAACGCGACGGGAAAATCCTGCCTTGTGGCATCTACGGGCGTTGGGAAGCGTAATGTTTCAGCAAACGCGGATCGGCGTATCCATCCCACCAAGCCACTCCGAACTGGCCCTATCAAACCGTGTAATCCGTTTTGACGAACACTTCCATCACCATGCCGCTCGCCTCCGACTATTACGTCCGCGCCAATGAAATGCTCACCCGCGCCTGGAGCGTAAACGCGCCGACGATCGCGCGAATCACGCCGATCATTGGTGAATCGCTGGCGCGCGGCGGCATCCTGCATACAT
>DAITQE010000719.1:0-2431 GCA_036833235.1 Opitutus sp. | reverse complement strand
CGCCGCAATCGTCAGTCGCGCTCCACAACGGCTCGGCGCGGACGCCTCGCGCTACCTGGGCCAGAGCCGCAAACGTCACTGCGGTTTGCCTCGTGCTCTGGTTCGCGCCGGTGATTCTCGTCGGTGTGTGGCAGGGCTGGAATGGCCCGCTCGTGCATGAAGGGCTGTTTTTCAGTAAGGCGGCGATGGTAACCTTCGGCGGCGCGTATGCCGTATTGCCTTATGTTGGACAACAGGCCGTGGGTCACTACGCTTGGCTCACCGCGCCACAGATGCTCGACGGACTGGGCCTCGCGGAAACAACCCCCGGTCCGTTGATCATGGTGGTGCAGTTTGTCGGGTTTCTCGGCGGATGGAACCACCCTGGTGCGCTCTCCCCTCTCTTCGCGGCAACACTCGGCGCCGCGATCACAACGTGGACGACGTTTGTCCCGTGCTTTCTTTGGATTTTTCTCGGCGCTCCGCACCTCGAAAGACTACGCGAGATCAAGCGCGTCAGTGCGGCGCTAGCCGCCGTTACTGCCGCCGTGGTGGGCGTGGTGCTGAATCTCGCTGTGTGGTTTGGGTTGCAAACGTTTCGGCCTGTGACGGGTGGGATCGATTGGTTTGCGATGGCGGTTGCAGTTGTGGCGTTCGTCGCGATGCAACGATTCAAAGCCGGAATCGTCCCCGTGGTGCTCGGCAGCGGAGCGCTCGGACTTCTCTGGAGCATGTTGTGATTAACGAGGCCAACGCGATAGCGGGCGTTAATTCCAACGCATTTCGGTTGTACGGCAGCCCGGGAATATTCGAATTCTTATCGAATAACTTCCTGCCCAATTCCTTTCCGCGAAGCACATGAATGAACGCGAATGATCCAGTTTCATTCGCGTCCATCCGCGTGATTTGCGAGGAGTTCGTTAGTCTGCGTCTTCCCCGTCGTCCTTGCCACCGACGAGAGGGGTGATCGTCCCGAACAAGCCGTGGGCTTCATCGTCGATGCCGGCGGTGAAGTAGAGCGTGTCGACCGGACCGGCGGTGGCACCATTGCCGAAACTCAAGGCCCAAAGTCCTTCAATCATCATCGGGCGGCCGTGCGCGCCGCGAACCAATCCGCGGAATTCACCGCTGACCGGATCGAACGCCGCGATCTTTCCGCTGCCAAAGTTTCCGATGAGGATCATATTGCTGAACCCGCCGAAGTTGGCAGAGGCTTGAACCACGCCCCACGGAGCATTGAACCAAGCTCCCCATTGCAGGCGTTTTTGTAGCACGCCGGAAGTTGAGAACACATCGACAAAGCCTTTGCCGGGACCATGCAGCTCGTCGATCGAACCGGCTTCCTTCTTGGCAAACGTGACGTAGAGCCAGCCGCCAATGTTTTGTACGTTAAACGGCGCGTAGTCTGCCGGGAGTCGCCAATCTTTAAAAGCGTTCGCGCCGAGATTGACGGGGTTGAAATCCTTGTCGAAGGCGTCGACGGTGCCCCCCGCGAAGTTCGCGGCGTACAGCATGTTGGCGCCATTGATTTGGCCGAGGGCGAGACCCTTGTAAACGGCGCCAGCCGCGGGGACCATGATCACGGCGGTCGTCCCTGAGTTCCAGCCCGCGATGGTGCCCTCTTCGGTGGCGAAGAGGAATCGTGCGGCCTTGGTGGGTGCGACCAGGAAATCGGTGGTTGATCCGTTGAAAACCGTGCCGGTCGGTGCGGAGGTCCCCGAGACCGCCGGCACGGTGACGACCAGGGAAAGGACGGCGCCGGCGCCGGTGTAGAGCGTGGAGAGTCCGGTGCCGTTGTCTGCGACCCACCAAGGGCTCGTCGCACTGCGAGCCAGACCCCACGCGTTCACCAAGTTGGGATCGGTAGCGGCCGCGAGGCCTGGCACATCGGACACGAGGTTGGTTTGTTGATAGTGCTGTGGCGGGCCGTTTTTCGCAGCCAAAGGCAAAGAGGTCGTGCAAAGTATAATCAAGCTGGCGAAGCCGATCATCGGCCAGGATGACCGGGTTGGCCGGTCACTGCAGAAAATTGTCCGGCAGTCGGAGCTTGAAATGATTTCGGACCGAGGTTCCACGCGCGTGCGAGGACCGATAATGTCAGTTGGGTTGGGTCGCGACCAAGGCATGATTTTCATTAGAGCGCTTATGTTATCCGCAGTTTTGCCCGCGTAAGTTAATCCGTGGCGGAGTGATCGACGTGATCGCCTCGGGGCCAGAGGTCCGCCGGTGAGCATTGACCGCGGATCTCTCCCCAAGTGGAACGTATTTTGGTAACAGGACTGTTACCTGGGCGGAGAATGACGACAGTCGTAGGTAGCGCTCCAGCGCCTAGCGCTAAGCCATAACAAGCTCGATCGCGTCCCCACTAGGTGGATGGCGAAAGGTCTTTTGTTTTCTGGGAATCGTATCTTGTAGGCTGCCAGCTTGCTGGCGCGATTGAAGCGCGAGCAAG
>DAITQE010000718.1:0-2431 GCA_036833235.1 Opitutus sp. | reverse complement strand
CCGTTGTTCACCGCCGCCGAGCGCATGGATCTGATCCGTCCCAACATCACGTCATACACCAACGTCGCGATCACTTCGTTCGCCAATCTGCTGGTCGAGTTCGCCGTGGACCAAAACGCCATCGCAGTCATCCGCGGTTTGCGCGCGTTCTCCGATTTCGAATTCGAATTCAATATGGCCCTGATGAACCGCCATCTCCAGCCCTGCATTGAAACGATTTTCGTGATGCCCAACGAGCAATTCAGCTACACGAGTTCCTCGCTCGTGAAGCAGGTCGCCAAATTTGGTGGAGACGTCAGTCATTTCGTTCCCGCCAACGTAGCGTCGGCTCTGGCAACCGCGTTCAAGACGTGAATCGCGGCGGCCGTCGAGTGGGCGCTTCAGCCATTTGCCCCAGCTAACCTGCTCCCGGCGCGGCATCCGCGAATTGTGCGAAATCCGTCACCTTTTGATTTTTCGCGCGTCTCTAGCCGCACGTGACTGACCAAGATCGCTCCGCCGCCCGGTAGCGTGAACGCGGTCTTCATCCATTATTTCATCCATGGCCAAATCGAAGCGTTTCAGCGGATTTCTCCTCGTCCTCATTCTCCTTGCGGCAGCCGGAGCCGGCACGTGGTACTACTTGCGGGGTAACAGTGAAAAGCCACCCGAGTATGTCACCGCACCGGTCGTGCGAACGGACATCACGCAGGCAGTAACGGCGACGGGCGCCCTTCAACCCGTCAAAACGGTCGAAGTCGGCAGCCAGATTTCCGGAATCATCGAGCAGGTGCTCGTCGACTATAATTCAGTCGTTAAACAGGGTCAGGTCGTCGCTCAGATTGATCCCGCGACGTACCAGTCGCGTCTGCGTTCCGCCGAGGCCGAACTCGCCAACGCCGAGGCCAATTACAAATTAGTCCGCGTAAATGCCGAGCGCACGGAACTGCTCAATAAGAACGGCCTCGTCCCTCAATCCGATCTCGATCAGGCGCAAGCCCAGCTCGCACAGGCCGAGGCCCAGGTCAAAATTCGCGTGGCCGCCGTCGAGAGTGCCAAGGTCGATCTTTCTCGTTGCACCATCTACGCGCCCATCGACGGGGTCATTCTCGCGCGCCAGGTCGACGCCGGCAAAACCGTGGCCGCGAGCCTCAATACCCCCGTGCTGTTCACGATCGCAAATGATCTGACGAAAATGCAGATCGTCGCCGCTATCGCCGAAGCCGACATCGGTAATATCGAGGTTGGCCAAAACGCGAATTTCACCGTCGATGCTTTCCCGAATCGCCAGTTTCACGGGCGCGTGGCCCTCATCCGGAATTCGCCTATCACTGTCCAAAACGTCGTCACCTACGAAACGTTGATCGACGTTCGCAACGAAGATCAAAAACTTCGCCCCGGCATGACGGCCAATGTTTCAGTCGTGATCGGCCAACGCACGAAAGTCCTGCGGATTTCCAACATGGCTCTTCGTGTTCGCCTGCCCGATGTCGCGCCGCCCGCCGCACCTGCGGGCACTTCGCCAAAAACGGCGGACGCCGCACTCAAGCCGCTGCCCAGTGATCAGCGTCGCACGTATCTCGCCAAAGCCGGCTGGACCCCAGGCTCCGGACGTCCAACCGAGGAGCAGATGGCCCGCGCTCGCGAGGCGGCAAAAGCCGACGGTTTCGAATGGCCGGCATTCGGCGCCGCCCGGGGTGGCGAACGTACCCGGAATTCGGACGCACCGGTCACGCGCATCGTTTACCGGCTCGTGGGCAAAGACGAGAATGCGCACCCTGAAGCCGTCAACGTGAAGCTGGGCCTTTCCGACGGTACAAACACCGAAGTTGTCGAAGGCCTCTCGGAAGGCGACCTCGTCATTACAAGCGTTATCGCGTCCAGCTCGAGCGGCCAACGGCCCTCCGCCAACCCGTTTGGCGGTCCCGGGCGCCGGCGGTTCTAAGTCAGATCAATTTCTTCATGCCTCCTGTCGTTCAACTCACCGACATTAATAAGATCTACGACTCCGGTGAAGTGAAAGTTCACGCCGTCCGCGGTGTGACGCTTGAACTCCACCGTGGCGAGTTCATGGCTGTCATGGGCGCTAGTGGCTCCGGTAAATCCACGTTGATGAACACGCTTGGCTGCCTCGATCGGCCGACCAGCGGGCTTTACCTGCTCGACGGAATAGACGTGTCCAAGCTGGACCGCAATGAACTGGCCGATCTGCGTAACGAAAAGCTCGGCTTCGTTTTCCAAGGCTTCAACCTCCTCGCCCGCACTACGGCACTCGAAAACGTGGAGCTGCCAATGCTCTACGGAAAATATCGCGGCTCCGCCAAGGAAATGCGTGACCGCGCGTTGCACGCACTCGAAATCGTCGGCCTCGCGAATCGTGCCGATCACTTCCCCAGTCAGCTCTCAGGGGGCCAGCAACAGCGCGTTGCCATCGCTCGCGCCCTCGTTAACC
>DAITQE010000717.1:0-2437 GCA_036833235.1 Opitutus sp. | reverse complement strand
TCTCTCTAAGCACGCGGTCGCCTACCGGCAAATCTCACTGATTCTCAAGCGGCCTTCCGGCCGTGAAGCTTATCCCGGCGACGTGTTCTATTTGCACTCCCGTTTGCTGGAGCGCTCGGCACGTCTCGACGGCAAAGGTTCACTAACGGCGTTGCCCATCATCGAAACTCTGGCTGGTGACGTCTCCGCCTACATTCCGACAAACGTAATCTCGATTACCGACGGGCAGATCTTTCTTGAAACCGATCTCTTCAATCAAGGCATCCGCCCCGCGGTTTCGGTCGGCCTTTCTGTTTCCCGCGTCGGATCCTCCGCGCAAATCAAAGCGACCAAGCAAGTCGGTGGTAAACTCAAAGGCGAGCTGGCGCAGTTCCGTGAATTGGCTGCGTTCGCGCAGTTCGGCTCCGACCTCGACGCGAAAACGAAAGCGCAGCTCGAGCGCGGCGCACGCATCGTCGAGTTGTTCAAGCAACCCGCGTTCAGCCCTGCCCCCATCGAACTCCAAGTCGCGGTTCTCTTCGCGATGCAGAAAGGCGTTTTCGACGCGATCGAAACCCGGAAAGTCGTCATCGCCGCGGCTTCGCTGAAAGAGTTTTTCACGACTCGCAAAGACGCGCTCCTAAGCGAAGTTCGCATCAAGGCCGCCCTCGACAAAGATCTCGAAGCCAAGCTTCAGTCGGCAATCGACGAGTGGAAGCCCACGTTCACAGCCTAAACTAATTTTCGAATTTCGATTCTCGATTTCGATCGACCCGACCGGTCGCATGAAATCGAAAATCCGAAATCCCGAATCGAAAATCCCCAATGGCTTCAACTCGCGATATCCGCCGACGCATAAAGTCGGTCAAGAACACCCGCCAGATCACCAGGGCGATGGAGCTGGTGGCTGCTTCGAAGATGAAGAAGGCCCAGCAGGCTGCGCTCGCCGGCCGGCCATACGCCGATCTGATGGCGCAAATGCTCGCAGCTCTCGGCGATCGCGTGGAGGAGTCGCAGCATCCGTTCCTTGTCCGTCGCGAAGTCAAAACCCGTGGTATCATTTTAGTCACTTCAGACAAAGGCCTGGCCGGTCCGCTCAACGCGAATCTGTTCAAGCTCGTCATGGACATCAAGACACCGGCGAAGTACGCCGTCATCGGCCGCAAGGGCGCTCAGTTCCTGGCGCGAACGCATCGGGGGCTGCTCGCGGATTTTCAGGTGAGCGATCGCGTCGCGTTCTCCGAAGTGAAGGTCGTGGCAGAATTCATGGCCAAGCAGTTTCTCGACGGCGTGGTCGATACCGTTGAGGTGATCTGGCCGAAGTTTCGGAATACGCTCGTTCAGGTGCCGACCATCATGCCGCTGCTCCCGCTCACCGGCGTGAAGGAAGCCGTCGAGTCGCTGCGTCAGGATTCGAGCACCGTTTCCGTTCCGCATAATGCGGCTGAGAGCCAGATGCTGTTTGAGCCAAACGCCGAGGCCGTTCTGCAGTCATTGCTCCCGCTGTACATCAACCGCGAGGTGTATCACCAAGTCTTGGACGCCAAGGCCTCGGAGCACAGCGCGCGAATGGTCGCGATGAAGACGGCGAAGGACAATGCGACCAAACTGCTGGGCGATCTGACGCTCGAATACAACAAGGCCCGCCAAGCCGGCATCACGCAGGAAATTCTCGAGATCGCCGCCGCGCAGTTCGCGTCGGCGTAGCCGACGCGAAAAAAAGCTGAAGAACCAAATGACTGAAGGGCTGAAATGTTTCACGAACACGGAGATCTCCGGAAGCGCACGCAGGAGTTCGCGCGTCGGGTCGCCCGTGCAATTTTCGTCAGCCTTCTTCGCAAACGCTAATCGCTCGTTGAATCTTTCAGCTTTTCAGTCCTGCAGTTTTTCAACCCTTTCCCAATGAACACAGGTAAAATCGTCCAAGTCATCGGCCCCGTTGTCGACGTCCAGTTTGCGGAGAACACGATCCCGCCGATCTATCAGGCGCTCACGATCGATTTCACCGCGTCAGGTCGCAAGGAACACCTGACCCTCGAGATCCAGCAACATCTCGGCGAAGGCGTGGCTCGCACCATCGCGATGTCGTCGTCCGAAGGCCTGGTCCGCGGTATGACTGTTACTGATACGGGCGCGCCGATTTCCGTGCCGGTTGGCGCGGGCGTCCTCGGGCGCATTTTCAATGTCACGGGTGACGTGGTTGACGGCAAGGGGCCGGTCAATTTCGACAAGAAATATCCCATTCACCGTCCCGCTCCATCGCTCGTTGATCAGAATACGACCGCTGAAATTCTCGAGACCGGCATCAAGGTCATCGATTTGATCGCTCCCTTTACGAAGGGCGGCAAGGTCGGTGCGTTTGGTGGTGCTGGCGTCGGCAAGACCGTTGTGATCATGGAGCTCATTAACAACATCGCCAAAGCGCACGGTGGTTACTCCGTGTTCGCCGGGGTGGGGG
>DAITQE010000716.1:0-2440 GCA_036833235.1 Opitutus sp. | reverse complement strand
CCTTAAACCCCTCCCCAATATATCTATTTCATTCTTCCAAACCCCGACGATCCACGTCCGTCCTCACTCACGAACTTTGGATTCCGGACGGGCGTGATAACACCTTGACCCTCGGCGCTGATCGTCGGCATCCCTCCGGGGCGGCCGATTTAACGGTTCGGCTCGGATGGGGTCCGCGCAGCGCGGCCCGCCACATTAACATAGCGTACGACTCCTCAAACCTCGAACGCTGTGATGAAGTGGACGTCAATTCAGCCGGACTACCGAGTTTCCGGTAGAGGCGTGCCGTTAACAGAAAGGATTCCTTTAGGAAACCTTCGAGCATGAACGCTTCGGCCGTCCAATGAACGACGTGCTCCCGGCCGGCCTCGATGCAGTAAGCCTGACGACCAATTAAACTAACTTCTCGTGTAATGCCGGGCCCGACCAGATTGACACCGGACGCTGGCTCGAAAGCGAACGCCAGCTTCAGCTCGGGATGACTATGCCGCTAGTGCGGCTACGGACCGACAAAATTAGTCAGCCACCCCACAGCTGTCTGATCAGAACCCATTGATCTCCAATTGACTAGGAATATTGACTATGGTGTTCGTTGTATCAACTTTTGCAAATAGTTCTGCGAGAGGCACTTTCTCCAGTGAGGAAATCGAGACAACTTGCAGAACTTCGTGAAGGCTGTGCGACAAGGCGAGTTCTTGTCCGGTGATCGCGACCAGCAGGTAGGCGCAGAGCGCGGTCCAGATTTGGACGGCGACGCCGTTGGGATGGTTCGAGAAGAATCCCCGCAGTCGCAGGTGTTGCTTGAGCCACTTGAAAAAAAGTTCGATGCGCCAGCGGTGGCGGTAAATCAAAGCGATGGTGAGGGCAGGCAGATCGAAGTTGTTGGTGAGGAAAACCAGGGTCAAACGGGTCTCTGTATCGTAGTAACGGATGCGACGAAGAGGTGCGGGATAGTCGCGCCGTGCCTGCGCGCCGTTCAGTTTGATGGTCTGGTCGCAGCGCACGCCGGTCGAGTCGTCCACGGCGCGAGAGACACAGACGTAGAAGCTGGTGTTGGATTTGGCGCGGGTCACAAACCAAGCCTTGGCGACGGTGAAGCGATACAGTCGCGCATAATCGACACACCCTCGGTCGAGGCAGTAGTAGCTGCCCGGACGGATCGAAATCTCGTCCAGGAAATGCACGTCGTGACGGGTGCCAGGGACCAGCGTGCAGAAGGTGGGCAGATCGCACGCCACCGCCAGCATCACGTTGAGTTTGACCGCCGCTTGGGTGCCTTGCCAACGCGCCCAGGGAAACAGCGCCAGATTCAGATCGATCAAGGTCGCGTCGATGGCGAACAAGTCGCCGTCCAGCGACAAGGCCGACGGTTCGGCCGCATACAGGCGTTGCGCGCGTCGCATCAAGACGGTGGTGACATCGGCGAAGAGTCGCGCGTCGCGATGCTCGTTGGCGTAAGCCAGATTGCATCGTCTCACTTCGCCCCGGATGCCCGCGTGGTAGAGAACATGTCGTCGCGACCGCAAACACGCTTCGATGTCGCGCAGACTCTCGCGGTAGGTCAGTTGCGCGAAAATCATCGTGGCAAAATGATCGTAGGCCGACAGCGCTGACGTGTCGCGTGGCATCGGGTATCTCCTTCCAGTTCCTTTCGGTCATCGCTTCCAGCCGCGATCGAATCGGGCTTGATGCTGAAGGCGCCGGCTTGGGCGCGCCACCGACCAGCAATGCGGGCATTTTGCCGGCGAGCGTGCGCCGGAAATCTTCACGACCTGGTTGGAAATAATGCTTCATCACGATTCCAGCGGTGCGGTGTCCCGTGACCTTCTGAACGATTTCCAGCGGCACGCCCGCGCTGAGCGCCAGCGTCACCCAAGTGACCCGGAACGAGTGAAAATCGCGCACCGACGCTTTGCGCAGTCCCGTCTTGCGAGTCCGGCTCACTTCGCCGCGTGAGGCCTTCTTCTCTTCTTCCGTGTCGGCATCCTTTGGGTTGAAGAATCCTGCGGCCCGCAGCACTCACCGAACGCGGTCCGTGAGATGATCGGGGTTGATCCGGTAGTGGGCTTCCAACTTTGGAAAGACGTAGTGAGGCGCGCACGTTCGCGGTTCAGCGAAAGCCTTGTCCAGCACTCCGCGCAAAAGTGGGAAGATCGGAATCTGCACATATTCGCCGGTCTTCGAGGTCTTCACGGTGATGAAGCCTCCCTTGAAGTCTACTGCCTCCCGGAGCAGCGTGCAGCAGTCGCCTCGACGCATTGCTGTGCACATGCCGGTCACGATCAGCGGGTAGATGAAAGGGTCCGCTTTCGCTTCGTCCACGATCAGGGCGAGTTCCTCCACCGTGAACGGCTTTCGGAAAACTGTTTCGCCGTCACCGGTGGGAATGCCATCGAACGGATTTTCCGCCATGCCGGCTTCTTTGCGCAGGGCGTGGAAG
>DAITQE010000715.1:0-2443 GCA_036833235.1 Opitutus sp. | reverse complement strand
TGCTGCCATGGCGCGAGCGATTCGCCCGCAGGCGTGCTGGCCGGCGGTTCGGCGCAAGGCGGCAGGACCAAGGTAAAGGTGGTGCCTTGGCCGATTTCACTTTCGACGAATAACGCGCCGCCATGTCCACGGACGATTCCGAGGACGGCGGCAAGTCCCAACCCTCGACCGGTGAATTTCGTCGTGAAAAACGGATCGAAAATCTTCGCCAGCGTCTCGGGTGGCATTCCGCAGCCCGTATCGCTGAACTCAAGCAGGACGTACTCTCCTTCCGGGAGAGTTTCGCCGACTCGCGCACCAACGAAAAACTGGCGGTCCAACGACCGACGGCAGCTGGTCACTTTGATTTCTCCCCCGGCTGCGCCCAAGGCATCACTCGCGTTCAGCACCAGGTTCATCGCGATCTGCCGAAATTGAGTGGCGTCGCCGATGACCATTGCCGGTTCCGGCATGAGGCATAACTCGACGTGTGCCCGCGAGGGGAGAGAGCCCTTGAGCAAGGGTAGGATATCGCGGACCAAGACATTGAGGTCGATCGGTTCGACAGCAAAATGTCCCTGCCCCGAATAGGCCAACATCTGCTGGCAGAGCTCGGCCGCACGCTCCGAGCCCGTTTCGATTTTCGCGAGATGCTCCATGACCTCCTCACCGATTCCCGGAATGAAGCGGGCCAGATTGGCATGTCCCATGATTCCAGTTAGGAGATTGTTGAAATCGTGGGCGATCCCGCCCGCGAGGAGCCCGAGACTTTCGAGTTTCTGGCCTTCGAGCAGTTTTCGTTCGATTGCGATCTTGTCGGCTTCGGCGTGTTTGCGAGCTGTGATGTCGATCGCCAGCCCTTCGAACATGAGACCCTCGGAATTCCCGGCGTGAGCGCTTCGGCCGCGTGACAACACCCATTTTTCGGGCCCGGTTCGCGGATGTATCCGGTATTCAACCTCGAGCGAGTTCCGCGTTTCCAGCGCCGCGCGCGTCAGGAGCCGGACGCGTTCGAGATCGTCGAGATGAATCAAATCGCGGAAATGCACGTGTCCGGAGAGAAATTCATCCGGCCGGTATCCCGTTAGAGTGAAGGCTCCGTCACTGAAGTACTTTGCGGTCATTCCTTCGTCGCACGCGCAACGATAAGCCATGCCGGGCAACGCATGCAGCAGGTTTGCGAGCTGTCGCCGGCTTTCGCTCAGCTCGGCGGTGCGTTCCGCCACCTCGCGCTCGATCTCTGACGTGCGCCGCGCCATGGCGCTGAGCAGGCTCGCGAGCAACACCGTGACGATCAAACCGGCGACGAGTAAAAGCTCCGGATACAACGTGCGCTGTTCGGCCACCCACGCCTTGCTGGGCCGATAAATCGCCAGCCACCGTCGCCCGCCGA
Source organism: Opitutus sp. (assembly GCA_036833235.1). GTDB lineage: Bacteria > Verrucomicrobiota > Verrucomicrobiia > Opitutales > Opitutaceae > Opitutus. The sequence continues at coordinate 1,071 of DAITQE010000715.1, read as the reverse complement.
GATTGATGGCATATTCCCTATGCATGCCCTGACGAAAATCAGCCTCCGAAATTGGCGATGATTGACCCGGGCTATCTTCGGCGGCTCGGTAATAAAGAAAGCGCTGCGCCGGTAGCTCCGCGGTATCGTCCAGGTACAACATCTCCAGCGATGCGGTGGGCGAACGCAGTTGAGTTTGCTCCAGCATTTCGGTCACGCGAAATACTCCTTGAGCGAAGCCTTTGCAGATCCGATCCACTTTTTCACCCGGCGCTGCAGTAAACACCGGCCACACCATGACCACGCCAACCGCTCGCTGGACGAGTTCAAACGGGCTGCTCACCACAAAGTCGCGCGTCGTGCGCGCTTGCTCGAGGAAACGGGCGGATGGCGCGCTCTGGACGTCGAGTCCGTGCGCCCGCTCGTTTCCTCGAAATGGCTCCACGTACAAAATCGGGAAGTGTTCGGCCCGATCTGGCGCCCGAACCAACCGTCCATCGGACGTCTGAATCGAGAATTGGTATGGACGACCGAACTCCTGGCTGGTCTGCCTCTCGACTTTGAGCCGATCTTGGTTGTTCACGACCGGGATCCACTCGAGTGCAGCGATGCCGGGATAGTGCGCCAAAATATCGGAAGCCACTTTTCGGAATTCGTCGCGACTTACGGTGTCGCTTCCTTCGAAGAGACTCTTCAGCGCGTAAACGCTCGCCTTATAGGATTCGAAGATTTCCCGCGTCAGCGCGCCGCGCGCATCGGCCCGTCGATAAAACTCGGCGACGATGCGTGCGTCTTCTACTCGTGAAGCGTAACGGAAGACGGCAAACGACAGCAATGAACCAACCACCAGGACACTCGAAACGACCGCAACAACATAGCGGGACGGTTTTTTGAAGAACTGAAATGGGTTGATGAGCATCGCAGCTGGCCGCGAGGGAGCATGCGCGCGAATCAGCTCTTACCGCAAGCGAGGATCGGCCAGGCGCATCTCCGGGTTGTCGGTTTATGTGGCACGGGCAGGCTGCCTGGCAGGACGCCCGTGCCACTTGCAAACCGTTCCGCATCCCACCGTCAACTTGCAGATGCGCCCCC
>DAITQE010000714.1:0-2446 GCA_036833235.1 Opitutus sp. | reverse complement strand
GTTTATTTCATCGGCGACTCGATCACCCGGCGCTGGGGTGCGACTGATGACCCGGAATTTCTCGCGAACTGGCGAAAGAATTTCTTCGGTTGGAACGCCGCTGATTTCGGCTGGGGCGCCGACGGCATTCAACACATGCTCTGGCGCCTGGAGAACGGCGAACTCGAGGGCGTCCATCCGAAGGTTTTCGTCATTCTGGCCGGCACGAACAACGTCGGGAGAACTCCGGCGGGCGACGAAAAAATCGCCGAGATCGTCCGAGGCATCAAAACATTGATCGACGTCTGCCAGGAGAAAGTACCCACGGCGACAATCATTCTCACGGCGATTTTCCCGCGCAACGACAGCATGGTGGTCAACCCCACCATCAACCGGATCGACGCGAAGATCGCCAAATTCGCCGACGGAAAATCCGTCCGATTTCTCAACATCAATGACAAATTTGCGGATAAAAACGGCGTTTTGTTCGAAGGCATGACGATGGACAAACTCCACCCCACTCTAAAAGGTTATGAAGCCTGGGCCACTGGACTCCGCCCGATTCTCACCGAATTGCTCGGCCCGCCCGCTGCCACGGACGAGGCTCCGCCACCCACCGGCGATCCCAGCGCCCACGCGAAGTGACGGGGTGCGTTCGCGAGCTTGCTCGCTGATGCGCCGGTTCCGACCTCCACACCGCTCTTCATTTCAGCGCGAAACAACCGCGAGTGTGATGTCGATCGGGATCCGTAAGCTGGATTCCGGGTAATGCGCGGTGCCAAGATGAGAGGATCAGTCAGAAAAATGGCGGGCAGAAAAATCGCCAGAGTCTTAGGTTAATGCTCATGGGGACTGCCCTCGGTCCGCGATCCCCGCCCACACGAGTGTCCTTGAATTTCCAAGGATCCTGAGCCCCATCGCCTCGCCGCGATCAGCTCCTGCGCCATTGCCGCCTCCCCGCCGAAGTTGGCGTCGCGTGCCTGCTCGCCGAATTCTTTAGTTAGCTGGCTCCGCCCATTCGTCTGAGTAGAGGGGCTCCCCTGCGCCACGCGGCGCGCCTCGCATCGCCTTCCTCCCCTCTCCATGGATTCTTCGCTCTCACCGGCGCTTCCTTTGCCAACTCGGCAAACTCTGCCAGACGCGGAGTTTTTCGACGACTCCGCGGGAGCTAACGCATCCATGACGTTGCGGCCTCCGCGCAAGCGGATAGAATCTCGGAACGAAGCAGCCGCGTTTCTTGACAGGCCTCCGGGCCCGGCGCATTCGCTTCCCTCTCCGCATAATTTCCCCATGGAGCCCCAGTCTCAGGAAAATCCGTCAGGCTCTTCCCCCCTCTGCGACGATGAGCAGCAACGTCTTTGGTTCGCGAACGAAGTCCTGCCCCACGAGCCCGCGCTGCGGTCGTGGTTGAAAGCGCGTTTCCCTTCGCTTTCCGATAGCGATGATGTGGTCCAGGAAACCTACGCGCGTCTTTTCCGTTCGGGATCCCGCGACCGCATCACGAACGCAAAATCGTATCTCTTCAGCACGGCGCGCAACCTCTCCGTCGATCTCCTTCGTCGACGGCAGATCGCACCAACGGTCTCCGTGTCAGAATCCGAACGCAGCGCCATCGCCGAAGAAGGCACGAGCGTCGCGGACGCCGTTTCGAGCGCGCAGGAAATGGAGATTCTCCTGAGCGCGATCGACGCACTGCCGGATCGGTGCCGCACGATCATGACCATGCAAAAGCTGCAGGGCCTCTCGAACGCCGAGATCGCCGCGCACTTGAATGTATCCGTCAACACTGTCAACGCCCAGCTCGTCATCGGGCTCGCCCGCTGCCGGTCCTACCTCGCGGCGAGAGGCATTCTTCGGGGGAGCAGCCGATGAAACCGGTTAAACCTCACCCAAATTCCGCGGACGATTCCTCGCTCAGCGACACCGAGCGGATCGCGGCCGAGTGGATTCTGCGCCAGACACAAGGTCTCAGCGCAGAGGAGGACCGCGAACTGGCCACGTGGCTCGCCGCCGATAAAGCCCACGCGCGGATGTTCGCCGAAATGGAGCAGACCTCTCGGCTGCTCGATGGCCTGAAATTCCAGATGGCCAGCACGCACGTCCCACGAGTCGAACGCACGACGCCAAAATCGCCATGGCGCCGGCTCGCTGGCCTTGCCGCCGCCATCGCCCTTGGTTTCGGCGCCTGGCATTTCGCGCGCCTGTCGCCCGCCGAGTATGCGGTTTCCGCATCGACCCAGCTCGGCGAAAGCAAGCGGCTGGAACTGCCGGACGGCTCAGTGGCCTTGCTCAACACGAACACCGCGGTCGAGGTTTCCTATGAAAAAGATGAACGTCGGGTACGGCTCTTGAGCGGCGAGGCATTTTTCACCGTCGCGAAAAACCCACAACGGCCGTTCATCGTGCAGGCCGGCCGCATCGCCGTCCGCGCCGTCGGCACGGCTTTCGACGTTCGCCTGTGCTCGGA
>DAITQE010000713.1:0-2451 GCA_036833235.1 Opitutus sp. | reverse complement strand
ACAATGGGTGCGGGATTTTTTCGGCAAATGTCGGTTTCGGGGAATGCAGTATCGCGACCGAAGTCGTCGGTTTTACCTCTGTGAACTCTGTGTCGGCGCTCCGTGTTCTCTGTGGCCCAAAGGTTTTGTCCGTTGGAGTGCGAAATATGCAGGTTAGGGGCTGAACCCCTTCAGCCTTCGCGCCCTCAGCCTTCGCTGCGCCCACTCGAAAGAGGGATGCCCCTCCGCTCTCTCGGCGGTTGCGGTTGGTCGCACAACGAAGTACCCGTAGCGTCCACCCCAACGCCCTATGCGTGCAGCGATTGCCGCGCTTTGCTGTCTCTCCTTCACCACGTTCCTCGCCGGATCGGAACCTGCCGTCGAGTCCTTCGATACCTGCGAAAGCATTCGCGCGAACTTTCGCGCGTTCCATGGCGATGCCTTCCCCGAGGGAAAATGGACCTGCGCGAACGGCGTGCTGCGCAGCGTGCCGGGCAAACGCGTCGATCTTGTCACCCGTGCCGAGTACGAGGACTTCGAGCTCGAGCTGGAGTGGAAGGTCGCTCCCGGCGCGAACAGTGGAATCATGTACGGTGTGAGCGAGGCTGGTACCGACACATTCTGGTCGGGCCCGGAAATGCAGATCAACGATGACCCTCATCATCCCGACGGACTGCAGCCGAAGACCTCCGCTGGCGGACTCTACGACTTGATCGGACCCAGTCGGCGCGACCTCCTGAAGCCGACGGGCGAATTCAATCACATTCGCGTCGTCAGTCGCGGCGGCCACATCGAGCACTGGCTGAACGGCGTGAAAGTTGTCGCTTACGAATGGAACAGCCCCGAGCTCCGCGCCTTGATTAAGGATACGAAATTCGCCACGGCGCCTCTCTTCATGCAGAGCCGCAAGGGCCACCTCGCGCTGCAGAGCGAGGGCGACGAGGTTTGGTTCCGCCATATCCGTATCCGCCGCCTGCCGACCGCCGATGCTCCGCTCGCGTCGACTCCTCCGTCTCCAATCAAGCCATGAACCCTCCGGACAACCCTGCTTTCGGGTTGATGAATCGCCGGACCTTTGTCCGCGCGTCCGCTGCCGCGGCAACCTTTTCCGTGCTACCGCGTCGAATACGCGCCGCCGCGAGCGCCAACGAAAAGTTGAACATCGCCGCGGTCGGCATCGGCGGCCAGGGCGCGGCGGATCTCGGCGCGCACGCGGCCGACAATATCGTCGCGCTATGCGACGTCGACGCCGACTACGCGGCGCACACGTTCAACGATTATCCGCGCGCCCGGCGTTACACGGATTTCCGCGTGATGTTCGATCAGGAAAAGAACCTCGATGCCGTCATTGTGGCCACGCCGGACCACTTGCACGCGGTCGTGACGATGACGGCGTTGAAGCTCGGCAAACATGTCTATTGCGAAAAACCGCTGACGCGTACGGTGCACGAGGCCCGCGCGATCGCCAGCGCGGCGCGCGATGCCAAGGTCGCCACGCAAATGGGCAACCAAGGGATGCAGTTCGCCGGCAACCGGCAGCTCGACGACTGGATCCGGGATGGCGCGATTGGAGCCGTGCGCGAGGTGCATGTCTGGTCCGACCGTCCGACGCAACGCGGCAAGATGCCGCTCTGGTGGCCGCAGGGTATCGAGCGTCCGGGCGACACACCGCCCGTGCCGACCACGCTGGATTGGGACAAATGGCTCGGGCCGGCGCCGTTTCGGCCGTATCATTCCGCTTACGCGCCATTTCGCTGGCGCGGCTGGTGGGACTTCGGTTCGGGCGGCCTCGGCGACATGGGCATCCATAATCTCGCGCCGGTGTTTCATGCGCTGAAGCTCGGCGCACCGGAAAGTGTGAGTGGCAGTTCGACGGCGCTCGTCAGCGACAGCGTGCCGCTCGCCTCGCTCGTGCAGTACCGGTTTCCCGCGCGCGGTGATTTGGTGCCGGTCACGCTGCACTGGTACGACGGCGGTCTGCTGCCACCTCGGCCGGAGGAACTGGAGACCGGCAGCGACCTCGACCCGGAGGACGGCGCGCTGTTCATCGGCGACAAAGGCAAAATCCTGGTCGAAGGCTGGGGTGGCGAACACCCGCGCATTCTTGCTGGTGGAAAAGAGAAATACCGCCGGCCGTTGTCCGATGAGTCGGCGCTGCAGCGTCACCACGACGAGTGGGTGACCGCTTGCAAGACCGGCTCGCCGACGAAATCGAATTTCGCATTTGCCGGTCCGCTGACTGAGGCGGTGCTGCTCGGCTCGGTGTGCATTCGCAATGGTGGGAAAAAATTACTCTGGGACAGCGCGAGCCAACGCATCACCAACGACACCCGCGCCAACAGCCTCCTCCACTACAACTATCGCGAAGGCTGGGCGCTGTAAGGTGCGAGACGGAATTTGGGAGATGCAATCTTCCAGCGCTGGAAGGCCGGCACATCTCCGGGTTGTCGGTTCGAATGTAGGGCCTTCGCT
>DAITQE010000712.1:0-2454 GCA_036833235.1 Opitutus sp. | reverse complement strand
AAGTCGCCGATGTCGTCGACGGTCATGCTGCCATCCACCGAACGAAATCCGAGCACCATGAGAAAATTGCGCACCGATTTCGTCACGCGCACGCCGAGCTGTTGCACTTCCTGAGGAAGCAGCGGCGTGGCGAGAGCGAGTTTGTTCTGCACCTGCACTTGGGCGATGTCCGGGTTTGTGCCGCCTTCGAACGTGAGCGTGACAGTGACATTACCAGACGAGTCACTGGCGGATTCCATGTAGCGCATGTGGTCGAGGCCGCTCATGCGTTGCTCGATCACCTGAGTGACGGAATCTTCGAGGGTTTTGGCCGAGGCGCCGGGGTACGTGGCGGAAATCGCAATCTGCGGTGGGGCAATGCTCGGGTACTGGGCGATCGGGAGCGTGCGAATCGCCAGCGCGCCTGCGATCATGATGACGATGGCGATGACCCACGCGAAGACAGGTCGATCGATGAAGAAGCGTGCCATGGTAAAATTCCTTGGAAGGAGGCGCGCTTAGCGAGCCGGCTGGGTTTGGGCCAGGGGTGCGGCGGAGGTGGAGGCGGGCACGGGCTTTACCGTCATTCCCGGACGAATTTTCTGAAGATTGTCGGCGATCACGCGGTCGCCGGCCTGGAGTCCGCCGGTTACAAGCCAGCGATTGCCGACCGTGCGCGACACTTGCAGGACGCGCACCTCAACCTTGTCGCCAGCACCGACGACCATCGCGGTGGCGTCACCCTTCGCGTTGCGACTGACAAGTGACTGAGGAATCAAGAGCGCGGCCGGGTCCGTGCCTTCGTCCAATCGAGCGCGAACGAACATGCCCGGCAGGAGATCCTGATGGGGATTCGGCACAAGGCCCCGCAACGTTACCATGCCCGTACTTGGATTAACGGATACGTCGGAAAACTGCAGCGAGCCGGATTGAGCGTAGGTCTGTCCGTTGCCGAGAATCAGCGAGAGTTTGGCGTTGCCGTTGTCAGCCTGTTGGAGGCGGCCGGAAGCGAGAGCCTGCTTGAGGCGGAGGACCTCGTCAGCGGACTGGCTTAGATCGACGTAGAGCGGATCGAGTTGCTGCACGGTGGCAAGCAAGGTGGCGGTGCCTTGTTGCACATAGGCGCCCTCCGTGACCGCAGCACGCCCAATGCGCCCGCTGATCGGAGACGTGACGCGGGTGTAGCCGAGATTAATTTCGGCGGTGCGCACGGCGGCGCGTCCAGCGGCCACATCGGCTCTGAGTGCGAGTTGGCTGGCGACCGCGTTGTCGTAGCTCTGTTTCGAGACCGCGTGCGTGGCGACGAGACCTTTGAAGCGCTCGGCTTGGGCCTCGACTGAGGCGAGATTTGCCTCCGCGCGAGCCAAGGCCGCACGTGCGCTGTCGAGGGCGGCTTGATACAGCGCGGGATCAATCTCGAAAAGCACGTCGCCTTCCTTGACGTCGGTGCCTTCCGTGAAGAGACGCTTCTGAACAATGCCACTAATGCGCGCGCGAACTTCTGCGATGCGGAAAGCGGAAATTCGGCCGGAGAGCTCCTGCGCAAGCGTGACGGATTCCGGTTGGACGGTCAGGACGCTGACCGACAGACTTTGCGGAGCGGCCGGTGCGGCGGACTTGTTTTTCTGACCGCATCCGGCCGTGAGGAACAGCGCCGTGACGCTGATGGCAACGAGAGCTAATTTGAGCCGCTGCGGGCGGCGGGTGGTAAAAGGAGGCATGAAGTGAGGGAACGTGCTGAATGGGTTAGTGGGCGACTGCGGCAGAGAGCTGATGAAGCCTGACGCAGACAGTATCGAGAGTTGCGATGGTATTTTTGTCGAGTGACGACATGAGTTGTCGAACGCCGGGATATGGCAGGGGCCGCAAAGGAGAACCGGTGCAGTTGGGATAAGCTTGGCGAACGGCGCTAAGAACGGCTGAGTCGTGGCATGTCCGCGTCGAATCCCATTTATGCCGAGCGCATGCGACAGCTTCGCCCGTCAACCATTCGCGAGATTCTCAAAGTGACGGCGCAGCCGGAGATCATTTCTTTTGCGGGTGGGCTGCCGTCGCCGGAGCTGTTTCCGGTTGAAGCAGTGCGAGCGGCGGCGGACGATGTCCTCGCCCGAAACGGCCGGGAGGCATTGCAATATGGACCGAGCGAAGGGTTCATGCCGTTGCGCGAATGGGTGGCCGCTGAGATGGGCCGGCGCGGAGTACAGAGTGGGGCCGCGCAGGTGCTCATCACGACGGGCTCGCAACAGGTGCTCGATCTCATTGGGAAGCTCTTCATCAATCCAGGCGATGTCGTGCTAACGGAAAATCCGACTTACCTGGCGGCAATTCAGGCGTTCCAGACGTGTGAGGCGCGATTCGTGCCGGTGCCGACGGATGGCGAAGGATTGATTCAAGAAGCGCTGCCGGAACTGATTCGGAAACACCGGCCGAAGTTTCTCTACACGATTCCGAATTTTCAGAATCAAACCGGTGTGA
>DAITQE010000711.1:0-2478 GCA_036833235.1 Opitutus sp. | reverse complement strand
GGGGAATTGAGGACGATCATCGGCCAACGTGGGCGGGGGAAATTGCCATAGTCGCGCGCGTCCTTTTGAATCCGTTTGATTTCCTCGACCGCCGTGTCGAGCGCCGTCGCCATCGCTTCGTGCATCACGTCGGGCTCGTGTCCTTCGACGAAAATCGGCGTCCGAACACTTTGTAGCTCCTGCTTCCTCCGTGTCGGCGCTCTGTGATCTGTGACACGTGCCTTGGTTGACTTGGGTGCGAATTATTCGGCTTTAGCCTTCCCGGCCGGCAGACTTCTGCGGCATGAAACGGCACTAAAGGCCGACACGTTTGTCCTCATCGCATGCGGCTCTGCGACCCGAACGCCCAAACCACGAAGCCCGAGCCGCACCAGCCGTGAGAATATGGATCACCACCTTTCACCGTAACGTCGGCAGACGCCACGTTTGATCCGACAAAAACCCATGAACACAACCAACAACACCCGGCTCCATTTGGAGACGACAGTCGCCGCGCTGCTGGCGCCTGGAAAAGGCATCCTCGCCGCGGATGAGAGTTTGCCGACCATCGGCAAGCGCTTCGCGGCGCTCGACATTCCATCCACCGAGGAGAATCGCCGCGCCTATCGCGAACTGCTCTTTACGACGACGCATTTGAGCAACTCCATCAGCGGCGCGATTCTCTTCGACGAAACCACGGCCCAACGGACCAGCCTCGGCGAATCCCTGCCGGGAGTTCTCACCAGTCGAGGAATTATTCCGGGCATCAAAGTGGACGGAGGCACCATTGCACTGGCGAATTTTCCCGGCGAAAAAATCACCAGCGGGCTCGATGGACTGCGCGAACAGCTCCTGGTCTATCGGGAACGCGGCGCACGCTTCACCAAATGGCGCGCGGTGATTGCCATCGGCGACGGCTTGCCCACCTCGACGTGCCTCGCCGCCAATGCGCGCACGCTCGCGCTCTTCGCCGCGCTGAGCCAGGAGGCCGGACTCGTTCCCATCGTGGAACCAGAGGTTTTGATGGATGGCGATCACACGCTCGCCCGCTGCGAGGAGGTTACGAACGCCACCTTGGACGCAGTTTTTTCCGCGCTGTCCGAACATCGTGTCGCGTTCGGAACGATGTTGCTCAAGACTGGCATGGTGCTGTCGGGCAAGGACTGTCCTCGGCAGGCCGATACCGCTGAAGTGGCCGAGGCGACACTCCGTTGTTTGCGCCGTGCTGTGCCCGCGGTCGTGCCCGGCATCGTGTTCCTCTCGGGTGGACAGAGCGACGTGGACGCCACGGAGAGACTCAATGCCATCTGCCAGCCGGGCGGGACGCCATGGACGCTAACTTTTTCCTTCGGCCGCGCACTCCAGGACGCTGCGATGAAAGCCTGGCACGGCTCGCCGGCCAACATCGCCAAGGCGCAGGCTGCACTCCGTCATCGCGCCATGTGCAACAGTCTCGCCGTGCAAGGAAAGTATTCGGCCGACGCCGAACGCCAACCGGCCTTGTAACGGAAACGCGGTGATCTCTGGCAAAGATAAAATCAAGAACCCGATTCCACGATGAAAACGACCCGGTCGACGAAGAAGAAAACAATCCGCCAGCTCGGCATGATCGGCTTGGGCCGAATGGGAGGCAACATGGTGCGCCGCCTGCTCCGGACCGGCCACGGGTGCGTCGTCTTCGATCGCTCGCCAAAAGCCGTCAAGGAGCTGGTCAAGATCAAGGCCGTCGGCGCTTCATCGCTCGCCGATCTGATTAAGAAGCTGTCGGCACCACGCGCGATCTGGCTGATGGTGCCCGCGGCCGCTGTTGATCAGACGATCGCGGATCTGCTGCCGCTGTTGGGGCGTGGCGACATCCTGATTGATGGCGGCAATTCCTATTACGTTGACGATCTCCGCCGCGCCCGGGATCTCGCGCTGAAAGGAATTCATTACGTCGATGTCGGCACAAGCGGTGGCGTCTGGGGTTTGGCGCGCGGTTATTGCATGATGATCGGCGGGGAGGCATCCGCGGTGAAGTGGCTCGATCCGATATTCGCGTCACTGGCACCGGGCGAGGGCACGATTGCGCGAACTCCGGGCCGGACAAAGTCCGCCGGCACGGCGGAGCGGGGCTACCTCCATTGCGGACCGAACGGCGCGGGCCACTTCGTCAAGATGGTCCACAACGGCATCGAGTATGGCCTGATGGCGGCTTATGCCGAAGGATTCAACGTGCTTCGGGCCGCCAACATCGGTCGAAAAACCGATCGAGTCGACGCGGAGACAACGCCGCTGCGTCATCCCGCAAATTACGAATACGAACTTCCGCTGGGCGACATTGCCGAAGTCTGGCGGCGAGGGAGTGTGATTTCCTCGTGGCTGCTCGATCTCACCGCCAACGCGCTGGCCCGCGATCCGAAGCTCGCTGAATTCGAAGGCCGGGTGTCGGATTCCGGCGAAGGACGCTGGACGATCAAGGCGGCCATCGACGAAGGCGTGCCCGTGCCGGTGTTGACC
>DAITQE010000710.1:2259-2480 GCA_036833235.1 Opitutus sp. | reverse complement strand
CGGGCAGAGCCGCTCTTTGTTTCCTTTGCCCAGCACCCGCGCCACACCGCTGGCAAGATCGACGGAACCGTAGTTCAGCCCAGTCAACTCGCTCACGCGAAGTCCAGCGCCATAGAGCAACTCCATCACCAGGCGATCACGGCACGCGGTGAACGGGTCGATCGTTTCATTCTCGAGCAGCCGCTGCGGACCGGCGAGCAGGCGGACCATCTGCTCTTCAG
>DAITQE010000710.1:0-2249 GCA_036833235.1 Opitutus sp. | reverse complement strand
CGAGTTTCGGCAGCGGCACACCGAGAAACGGATTTCGCCGAACTTTCTCGTGTCGCAACCAAAACTTAAAAAACGCGCGGAGACCCGAAACATGATTATGCAACGTGCGACGCCCGAATCGGTGCTGCGCCTCGATCACAAAATCGCGCACGTCTCGCGGTTCGAGACGATCAATCCCGCCCGCCCAAAGACCGGCCGAGATCAACCAGCGATAAAAATCTTCAAATGCCTGTCGATAATTGCGGACCGTGTAGCGCGAATAGCGACGCTCCATCGCCAGGTAATCCGCAAACGGCTGCCACCATTCGGCAGTAACCATCGGAGGAATCGGTGCAGGAGTGGATTCCATGATAGGGCCCGACCTCCGGCCGGGCCGTTCAGCTTTCGCGGGCCGTCGGCACGACGGCCGCCTTCGCCTCTACCTCACGCATCACATGGGTCGCATGCAGTCGTAGCGCACCTTCCGGATCCAGTCCTTTCGCCCGCGCCGCCGCCGTGAGTTCGAATAACATTTTCCCAAGGCTCGCCTCGTCGAGACGTTGACCCATTGCCACGACTTGACCGGTGTCGACGATGCCAGCAACCGGCAGGCCTTTCTTTTCGATTTGCTTCCACACCGCTTCCGCAAACATCAGCGCCGGCAATCGCGGGGGTAGTTCTTTGAACACCGCCGACGATTTCGCGACCGGTCCATTCTTCTTCTCGCCTGCCTTGATCAATTCCCACTGGGCGATGACCTGATCCGACGTATCCAGTTTTCCCGTGCCAAAAACATGCGGATGCCGCCGGATGAGCTTCTCGTTAATCTCACGCGCCACGTCATCGAAGTTAAAGTGTCCGGCCTCCTCCGCGAGGCACGCGTGAAACACGACTTGGATCAGCACATCGCCCAGCTCTTCGCGCATGTGCGGCATGTCGCCTCGATCGATGGTGTCGATCAATTCGCTCACCTCGTCGATCAGGCAGCGCACCAAACTCGAGTGCGTTTGTTCCTGGTCCCACGGGCAGCCGCCCGGCCCACGCAGCCGCGCCATCGTCAGGCGGAGATCGTCAATCGCACTCATGGAGAGAGGAGAAACCACGAAACCCACGAAACACACGAAAATTCTGGGCAACTCTGGTCTGGTTTTCGTGGGTTTCGTGTGTTTCGTGGTGCTCTCATGTCCGACAAGCTCACCGAGATCATGGCGCATAAACGGCGCGAAATCGCTCCGTTCGTTCGCTCCGTGCCCGAAGCCGAGTTGGTCGCACTTGACGCGTCGTTGCCGCGCCCTCCCTCGTTCGCCCAAGCGCTCCGCCGTGCCGATAACACGCTGGCGATCATCGCCGAAATCAAACGCCGCTCCCCTTCCGCGGGCGACATCAAAGCCGGCGTGTCCTCGCTCGAACAGGCGCAACGTTACCAAGCCGCGGGCGTTGACGCGCTCTCCGTGCTGACCGACGAGAAATTTTTCGGTGGAAATCTCGCCGACTTGCGCGGCGTGACCGCTCATTTTCGGACGCACGCCCCCGCAAGGCCGTGCATTCGGAAAGATTTTTTCGTTCATCCGATCCAGGTGCTGCAAGCCCGCGAAGCCGGCGCCAGCGCCATCCTGATCATCGTGCGCGCGTTGACCGACGATGAAATCAGGACGCTGGCCAGCGCCGCGCGTGCCGCCGGACTCGACGCGCTTTTCGAGATTCATACGGAGTCCGAAATCGCTCGCGCGGTTTCGCACGGCGCGAAAATCATCGGCGTGAACAACCGCGATCTGGCGATCTTTAAAACCGACCTCGCCCTCAGCGAGCGTCTGATTCCGCTTTTCCCGAAAGACGTGATCGCTGTCAGCGAGAGCGGCATCTTCACCTCGGCCGATGCCGCCCGCGTCCGGCGCGCTGGCGCTCACGCTGTTCTCGTCGGCGAAGCGCTGATGAAATCAGCCGATCCCGCTGCGCTGATTGCCGAGTTCAGGAAACACTGATGACGTGTTCCGCCGGGCGTTCGCTGATCGGGGTAGGTTGCGCGCTCGCCGCGCAACGGGTCTTGGGCGATCGATCGTTGCGCGGCAAGCGCGCAACCTACAGGTGACAATGCCACACTCCCTTTACACTCTATGCCACTGACGCCTTCCACGACGCGGGAATTACTCGCGACGCTCGGACATCAACCCAAGCGTTTTCTCGGGCAGAACTTTTTGGTCGATGGAAACATTGTCCGAAAATCCCTCGATCTCGCGGGCGTTGTCGCAGGCGACGCGGTCGTCGAGATC
>DAITQE010000709.1:0-2483 GCA_036833235.1 Opitutus sp. | reverse complement strand
GGACTCTACTACGTGGTCGGCTCCGCGCTCACCGGTTGGGCTCCAAATCCCAACAAGTACGCCACGGCGACATCGCTTGAAGGGCCGTGGTCGGAGTTTCAGGACATCGCTCCGCCAGAAACGAACACGTACGGATCGCAATCGACCATGCTCCTGAAAGTGGTCGGCTCCGAGAAGACGACGGTCGTGTTTATGGGCGATATCTGGAAACCCGATACGCAGTGGGATTCCCGTTATCTTTGGATGCCGCTGGAGATTGGCGGCGGGAAATTATGGCTGCCTGAACCAAAGGATTGGACGCTGAACGTCCAGACCGGCGAAATCGCGATTACACCTTCGGCGTAGTTCGGCCCTCAAGCGGTCCGTCGGTCGAATTCCGCCTAAGGGCGGGACTACAAACACACGGCCTTTTTCGTTCTCACGCCGAACCGCCAGCGCCGCCGGGGGTCGATTCATCGTGCGGGCGGATGTGAATGAATGCATCCGCGCAAAACGTCTGAATCAAGGAGGCTCTTATGAACTACGATCGATTCATCGGCTGGCGGCGTCACTGACGAGCGAGCGCGCGCCATGAACGCCTCAAACGACAGTCCGAATCCGCCCACCGCGACACGAAAGCTGGTCGTTCTGATAGCGATTCTTGCGTTGCTGTCGGCCCTGTTTCTCATGCCGGGCAGGGTGGGTTCGATGGTCGGCCCGTGGTTTTGGTTTACGGCGGTTTTCATCTTCCTGCTCGTCTGGTCGCTGCTGAGGAATTCGAGCCGAGGGAATCCCGAAATTCCCGAGAGGCCGCACATGTTGTCGCCGGAGGAGCAGCCAGCTGTCGTGCGAGACGTGATGGACGTGCGCCTCGCGGAGGAAGAACGCGGGGTAAAACTTTTCCGTGGGCAACTCCGCGCGCCGGCCGACGCGGTGTTCGACACATTGAAACGTTCCCTTGGCGAAAACACCGTGCCGCTCATTCAACCCGACGAACGCTGCGGCGCCGCGATTATGCTGATGCCGCGACCGATCGAGCGTGCCCGGCTCGGGCACAAGGTCCGCCCATGGCTGCACTGGGTTCTTTTTCTGCTGACACTCGCCACAACCACGTGGGCCGGCGCGGCGCAGCAAGGCGTGAATCTCCTGCGCGAGCCAACGCGGTTCACGGCGGGGCTCCCCTACTCGCTCGCGCTGCTGGCGATTCTCGGCACGCACGAGCTCGGTCACTACTGGATGGCGCGGCGTCACCGGATGAATGTTACGCCGCCGTTTTTCGTGCCGGTGCCGTTCGCGCTCGGCACCTTTGGCGCGTTCATTCAGATGCGCTCGCCGGCTGAAAATCGCCGCATGCTCTTCGATGTGGCCGTGGCCGGTCCGCTCGCCGGGCTCGTCATTGCGATTCCTGCGCTATTTATTGGCCTGCGTTCGTCCGAACTTTTGTCGAGTGCGGATGTTACGGAAGAATTAGCCGCGGGCGCGCTGCCAGGCGCATCGATTCTGTTCACGCTGCTCGCAAAACTTTCCTTTGGTGACGCATTGCAGCCCGATGTCGTCGTGCGCCTGAGCCCGCTCGCGTTCGCAGGCTGGCTGGGTTTGTTCATCACCGGCTTGAATTTGTTGCCGATCGGTCAACTCGACGGTGGGCACATCGCGCGGGCGATGTTTGGTTCGCGCGTTGGCGCGGTGATCGGCGGGATTGCGATGTGGTCGCTTGTATTGCTCGGCCTCTTTGTGTGGCCGGGGCTGCTCACGTGGGCGCTCATCGTATTCTTCATCGCCGGACGTGGATCACCGCCGCTGAACGACATTACTGCCCTGACCCGCGGCCGGTTCTGGCTCGGCTGCGTTGCGTTCGCCATTCTGGTTCTCGTGCTCGTGCCGATTCCTTCATCGCTGGAACAAACGCCAGAGAGGACACCGAGCTCCAACACAGAGTTCACCGCACAGCACGATCTCTTTCCGGCCTTGACCGCAGTTCGCTAGGCGGCACTTTGTCCGTTCCGCACTTCACTGCCTGATGGTGTAATGGTAGCACAGGCGACTTTGACTCGCCTAGTCGTGGTTCGAATCCACGTCGGGCAGCCATTCGACGCGACCCTCGCGACGCTCAGGTCTTGCTCATGCCAGGCCGCTTGTTGCCCTGAGCTTGTCGACGGGCGTCCGACGATTCTGACAACTCGTCGCGCGCGTAAAACGCGTAAAAATGGCTGCCTCCCAATTTCTCCTTGGCCGCAGCGTTGCCCGGCAACCGCGCGTAAAATTCGCGCATCGAATCTTCCAGCCAGGCACGGTGTTCCGGAGTCGCGATCACATGATAGTCGATCGCGATTTGATCGTAGGTCTCAATCGTTCGCTTCGTGTAGTCCATCTTTTTCCGGAACGACTAGAGTCCTTGAACGCCGAAACTCATTGTGAACGGTTCAAGTTCTCCAAAATAGACGAAGAGGGATCGAAACCGATCTGTGTCCATATGGGTTCATCTGTGGTTAAAAAGGCTGAGG
>DAITQE010000708.1:0-2486 GCA_036833235.1 Opitutus sp. | reverse complement strand
CTCCCGTTTCGAGCGTGCGCCGATATCGATCCAGATCTCGTGCTTCTTGGGCACCTTCTTGCGATCCTCATCGTCCATGAGATGAATGGCGCGTTTCCCCGTGACGCCTTTAACCGTCCCATCGGCGGTTTGAATGATCACCCGGCGCCCGGAAATGACGCTTAGATCGTGTCCGCCGATCGTGTCGAAATACAGGTAACCACCCTTGTTGATGAAAGTGATGATCAAGCCCAACTCATCCATGTGGCCGGCCAGCATCAGCACGGGGTCGCCTTTCGGATTCAGCGTTGCGAGCCGGTTTCCGAGGGCGTCTTTCGCGTAGGTGTCAGCGGATGGTTGCACGTGTGCATCGAAAACAGCTTGAGCTTCGGATTCGTAGCCCGAGGGAGAACGAGCGTGAAGCAGTTCGGTCAAAAACAACGGCACCTGATAATTCGACATGGTTTTAGTCTCGCGCCTTCACGGCAGGGCGCAAAGCGTTTTTGTGAATGACCATTTATCCCGCCATCGACATCAAAGGGGGCCGCTGTGTACGGCTGACGCAAGGACGGGCCGACCAGGAAACGGTTTATGCGAACAATCCCGCCGATGTGGCGGCCCAGTTCCGGGCGGCGGGCAGCACCTGGGTTCACGTTGTCGACTTGGATGGAGCGTTCGCGGGTGAGCCGCAGAATCTCGCCGCGGTTCAGGCTATCGCTGTACACGGGATGAAGGTCGAGCTGGGCGGGGGCTTGCGCACGCGGGCAGCGGTTGAGCGCGCGTTGAGCTTTGGCGTGAGTCGCGTGGTTATTGGGACGCGAGCGGCCGAGAGCGAATCGTTCGTTGGTGAACTGGTACAGGCGTTTGGTGACAAGGTCGCGGTTGGGATCGACGCAAAAAACGGCCAGGTCGCCGTCAAGGGATGGGTGGACACGACGGGTCTTGGGGCACTGGCGTTCGCCCAGCGAATGGACGCACTCGGCGTGGCCACGCTGATTTATACCGACATCGGTACCGACGGCATGCTGACGGGCCCGAACCTCGTCGCCCAGGAAACGATGCTTGAAGCAGTGAAATGCAACGTGATTGCCAGCGGTGGAGTAAGTCGCCGCGAAGACGTGATTGAATTGGCGAAGCTGGCGCAGCGTCACGCCAATCTCGATGGCGTGATCGTCGGCAAAGCGCTTTACGAGCAGCGCGTAGAGTTGCGCGATTTGCTGGAGATCGCGCGCTGATCTTTCCGGTCCGCCGCGCCGTGGGAGCGAGGCGGCGTGGCTACTTGCCTTTTATTTTCTCCGCGATTTCCTCAAGCGGATAGGTGATGATCTCCGCGAGTGTCGGGTGATACCATGGCGCGCGGAGCAGATCGAACACGGTTGCGCGCATTGCCATCGGCCCACTGAACGCGTGGATCAGCTCCCCGGCATCTTTGCCAACGATTTCCGCGCCCAGGATCCGACCGCGGCGCGGCTCGGCGATTACCTTTACGTAGCCGTAATTTGCCTCCATCAAAATCGATTTTCCGTGATCGTTGAATGGATAACTTGCCACGAGATATTTCTTTTTCTCTCGATCGAGCTGCCGCTCGAGGAGTCCAATGGTCGCCAGTTGTGGATCGGTGAAGACAACATTGAGCAGCAACGAATAGTCGACCGGCTTTAGCTTTTTAACTCCGGCGACATGACGAGCCGCCAGTTCACCTTGCTGAATCGCGATGTGGACGATTTCCGCTGGTCCAGAGCAATCACCCGCGGCGTAGATGTTGCGCGTGGTGGTTTGCTGCCATCGGTTGATGACCGCCTGGCCGGTGCGCGTTTCCACGCCGGCAGCGGCGAGGTTGAGACGGCCCGTGTTTGGCTCGCGTCCGAGCGCGTTGAACAGATGCGCCGCGCGGCGCGTGAGCACTTTCCCGGCACAAAGAAACTCGACGCCAAAGCCTTTTGCGTCGCGGAAGATTCGCTGCAGATGAGTGCCGACGTATAGGTCCACTCCATCGGCAATCAAGGCCTCGTGCACCACGGCGGACGCGGCATGCGAGTGATCGCGGAGAATGTTGACGCTACGCTGAAGCAGCGTGACACGCGTTCCAATACGCTGAAGAAATTGGGAGAGTTCACAGGCAACGATCCCGCCACCCAAAACGATCACACTCTTCGGCACGAAATCCAGATCGAGCACATCATCGCTCGTCCATGCTGGCGTTTCTGCGAGTCCGGGAACGGGCGGAATGCTGGGCTTCGATCCCGTGGCAATCAGGATGTGTTTTGCCCGGATCGTTTGGCCGTTGGAAAGTTCGACGGTGTGTGAATCGATAAATTTTCCGCAGGCGCGAATCAGCTCGAATTTTCCATTCAGGAGCGCTTCTTCCCGATACTTAGCGAACCCAGCGATGATCCGTGTCTTCCTGGCGTGGATCGCCTTCATGTCCGCGCGCGCCGACGGTATATTGAGACCGAACGTGTCGCCTTTTTGCGCGAGATGCAGCACCTCGGCCATATAGAGCAACG
>DAITQE010000707.1:0-2496 GCA_036833235.1 Opitutus sp. | reverse complement strand
TCCTTCCGACTATCGGAGCGCGGCGTCGTGACCACGCTCGCGTGGGTGCACGGCGGTCAGCCAACGTATGCATACGAAGGTATCATCATCAGTTCTGCCGCGACGATCTCGTGGCTCCGGGATCAATTAGGAATCATTGCGAATTTTGAAGAGACGGCGGCGGTGGCCGAAAGTCTTTCTGACAGCGACGGCGTCTATTTCGTCCCGGCGTTTTCCGGTCTTGGCCTGCCTTACTGGCAACCCGCAGCGCGCGCGGCGATTGTTGGGCTGAGCAGTCACAGCGATCGGCGACACGTCGTGCGCGCGGGGCTGGAGTCGATTGCGTATCAATTGCGTGACGCGCTCGATGCACTGCGGGCCGAGGCGGGCGTTCCGCTGCGCGGTCTGCACGGGGACGGCGGGCCGACAACCAATCGATGGTTGATGCAGTTTACGGCGGACCTGACGGGCGCGGAGTTGCACGTTGCGACAATGGCGGATTGTTCGGCGCTCGGGGCGGCGCTGGCCGGTTTGCTCGGACAGCGCGTGCATCCGTCGCTCGGCGCGCTGGCGGCGCTGCCGCGCGAAGAAACCGTCTATCGGCCGTCGATGTCCGCGGCGCGCTCTGACATGCTTTTTGGGGGCTGGCAAAAAGCCGTGCGCCAAATTCTTTCCAGCTCCTGAGGAATACCCGCTCACATGAATACTTTCTTCGGTTCCTTTTTCCTTCGCATGCTGGTTCTTGGTTGCTGGTTCACGGGTCTTCTCCACGCGGGTGAACGCGCGTTGATCGACACGACGAGGTCGCCGTCGGCGAAGATGTACATGGTTGACCTGCCTGATGTGAAGTGGACCACGGGATTTTGGGCGGAACGTTTCGAGGTTTGTCGCACCACGATGATTCCGAACATGTGGCGTATTTTTCAGGACGAGAAAGCCAGCCATGCCTGGGCCAATTACCTGATCGCGGCTGGCGAGCAGAAAGGGAATTTTGCCGGTCCGCCCTTCAACGACGGAGATTTTCTCAAATGGGTCGAGGCGTTGTCCCAAGTTTACGCGGTGACTCACGATCCGGCCATCGACGCGCAACTCGACCGGATTATCGAGGTGGTGGGCAAGGCGCAGCGTGCGGATGGTTACCTGCACACGCAGACGATCATCCCGCAGCGCAACGGCGAGACAAAGGTCCGGGAGTTCGCGGACCGCGAACATTTCGAGACGTACAACATGGGTCACCTCATGACGGCGGCGTGCATCCATTATCGTGCGACAGGCAAGACGACGATGCTGGCGCTTGCACGCAAAGCGGCGGACTACATTGACAATCTCTGCCGCACGGCACCAGTCGAGCTCGCGCGCAATGCCATCTGTCCCTCGCATTACATGGGCGTGGTGGAACTTTATCGCGCGACGCGCGAACCGCGCTATCTCGCTCTCGCGAAGCAACTGATCGAGATTCGCAGTCTGGTGCCGCCGAAGGACGGCAGCGATGACAACCAGGACCGGATGCCGTTCCGCGAAATGACGGAAGCCGTCGGTCATGCGGTGCGTGCCAACTATCTCTACGCGGGAGTGGCGGATGTTTACGCCGAGGACGGCGATGCGTCATTGCTGAAAACGATCAAGACGCTGTCCGACAATGTCGCAGGCGAAAAACTATATATCACGGGCATGACCGGCGCACTCTACGACGGCGCGTCACCCACGGGCGTGGATTACAAGCAGCATCACGCCATCAAAACCGTTCATCAAGCGTACGGACGTGACTACCAGCTCCCAAATCTGACGGCGTACAATGAGACGTGTGCGACGATTGGCTATGCGATGTGGGTCTGGCGCATGCTCGAGACCACGGGCGACGCGCGTTACGCGGATCTTTTCGAACAGTCCCTGTATAACGGTGTGCTTCCCGGCATCAGCCTCGAAGGCCGTGATTTTTTCTACGTTAATGCCCTGAGGAAACTGCACGACTTCAAGGTGCCACTCCGTTGGTCTCGGACGCGCCAGCCGAACATCCCGGTGAGCTTTTGTTGCCCGCCCAACGTGGTTCGCACCATCGCGGAAGCGAGCAACTATGTGTATACACTTTCCAAGGACACGCTGTGGGTGCACCTTTACGCGGCGAACGAGCTCGATACGACATGGGTCGATGGCGGGCGCATCCGGCTGAAGCAGGAAACCGATTATCCGTGGGACGGAGCGATCAAGCTCACCATCGCGGAGGCTCCGGACCGGCCGATCACACTCAAGCTTCGCATCCCCGGCTGGGTTCACGAAGGTGCCGCGTCATTGCGCATCAACGGCCATGACGCTGGTGCATCCCTGACGCCCGGTTCGTACGCCGAGGTAAAACGCGCATGGAAGGCCGGTGATGTGGTTGAACTGAATCTTAAATTTGGCGCTGACCTGTGGGAGGCGAATCCGCTTGTCGAGGAAACGGTTAATCAAGTGACGGTGAAATACGGCCCGCTCGTTTACTGTCTCGAGTCGAACGATCTTCCGGCTGGCGTCCGCCTG
>DAITQE010000706.1:0-2497 GCA_036833235.1 Opitutus sp. | reverse complement strand
GGCCGAAGAGCCAGCAAGGCCGGCGCCGACCACGATGACCTCGTACTTCCGCTTGTTCGCTGGATTGACAAGTTTGATGTCCGCTTTGTGCCTGCGCCATTTGTCGGCGAGCGGACCGGAGGGGATGCGAGAGTCGAGTTGAGCCATGGCGCGAAGATTAGCGGTGTGCGGTAACGGCGGCGGTTGCCACGGTGCGTGGCTGAAGTTTACCCAGCAGCACGGCTCCGGGAATGGCGAGGTTGCCAACGAAATAGGCTGCGGCGAAAAGAATGCAGAAGGCGCGGAGTCCGCGCGACCAACGAGAACTGCGCAGCCCAAGCGTCTGGAACATGCTGTCCGTGCCATGCAGCAGGTGGATGCTAAGCAAACCGACCGCGATAATGTAGAAGATGGAAACAAGCACGTTCTGGAATCCGAGGACCACCATCGAATACACGTCGTGGACCTCGGCGCCTTTGGCTACGACGGGGAAGCCGGCAATGTGATATTCCGCAGTCATCGTATAAGGCGCCAGGTGGGTTTTGAACGTCGCCGCCTGCGCCACCCCGAGGGTAAAATGCGCGAGGTGATAAACGACAAATGCGGCGACAACATAGCCGGTCCAGCGCATGAGACGCGACGCGAGCGTGGCACGAATGGTGTGCTTGACGCTGTAGGCGACGTCACGTGCGGCGTGGTTTTCCAACGTAAGCACGGTCGCAGCCCAGATATGAATTCCGACAGCAACCAAAAGTCCAATGCGCGCCGTCCACAAGAGCGGCCCTAACGACTGTAGAAAATGAGCGTAACCGTTGAGTTTATCGGGGCCGGAGAAGACCTGGAGATTGCCAACCAGATGGCCGACGACAAATCCGATTAAAATCAATCCCGTGACGGCCATCAGGATTTTGCGGCCAATAGTGGAGCGGAAGATGTTCATCGCAGAGTTCGCGGTTGGAAAAGGCGCGTGGCACCGATTGGGAATAGGTTCAATGGCCGTCACAGCGAAGTAAAGGAACGGACTAGAGGCGAGACGCTTATTAGTCCCCCTAACCTTTTCAAGAAGAGCGCAGTGGGTCTTATGAGGTCCGACCCAGAAGCAACACGTATCAGCGCCGCGTCACCACGATCTTTCGTTTTGATAGGGAACTCCCCTGCGTCGTAGGCCGCGAGCTTGCTCGCGCTTCAAGCTCCAATCGCGCGAGCAAGCTCGCAGCCTACCCGCTAACGCCGCTCTCCTTACTTCGCCAACGGCTTCAACAACGCGAATTTCCCGCTGGCCGCGGGTGCAATCACCCGGCGGCGAAACAAGCTGACGCGCACGCCGGCTCCGAGAGTGCTGGCGATGGCTTGCTCGACGCCAGAAGGAGCAACCGCGTCAGCGACATAATGGAAATCCCAACGCGTGTCCGTCGTCTGCACCAGCGAGTAATGCCAGCACTTGAAATCCGCCGGGAATGCCGCGTCGATATCGGTCGGCGAAACCAGCGATCCGTCCGGACGAAAATACAAATTCCCTTCGCGACCGAGCAGCCGGTAACCAGTCGGGAAAGCCTGGACGATATCGCCGGTGTGATAACGCAGCAACGGCATGGCCTCGCGGTCCCGAGTCGTTACATAAATTTGGAAAACATCCGGCAGGTTGGGGCGCCACGGGACCAGCTCGATGAAGGCGTTTGCATCGACGACCTGCGAGTTGTCCTTGAACGCTTCGCCCACGAAAAGATAGCCGGCCTCCGTGGAGCCGTAGAGATCGACCTGAGGTGCCGGAAATACTTCCATGATTCGCGCGCCGTGCTGGATGCTTGCTTTGCCGTAAGTCAAAATTACTGCCCGCACACTCGGCACTTTGACCCCGCGCTTCTGCGCTGCTCGCGCCAACAAGGAGAGATAAACCGGTTCGCCCTCGATCACTTCGGGCTTGGTTGCCTGCAGCTCGAAGACGATGCGATCCCACTCTGCGTCCGGGAAGGCAAATGGATCGCTTGAAAGGTTGAGGTAAACCGTCCCGTCGAAGTAGCGGTTGGGAAAAGGATGATCCTCGTATGGACAAAGATTGCTCGAACAGCCCACTGGCGCCAGGACGCACTTACGATACGGGCGACCGACAAACTCCCGCAGAATGGGCGAGGCAAGATAAGCTCGCTCGGTTTGCGCCGCCCACCAACCCTCTTCCATGATCACGGTCATCGGCGACTGGGTCGTGCCGCCGGTGCTCTCGTACTCGAACCGCTTGGCCTGAAGGCCGCGCTCGACGTCGCGATAATCCGCGAAAAACGCCTGGTGCCCCTGATCGATGATTTCTTTCTTCGAAAGCGCTGGGATCTCGTTGTAGCAAGACCATTTCAGCGGCTCAGGATGAAGCGTAAACCGTCGTCCGTAGAGCGGACTGCGGTCGTAGATTTTGCGGATCTCGCGCTCCAAAGGAACAGGCAAAAAGCCTTCGGGCGCGGGACCAAGCGTCGCGGAGGCGTTGGCGAACGTAGGAGCCGTCATGAATGTGTGGTGGCCGTCAGTA
>DAITQE010000705.1:1608-2498 GCA_036833235.1 Opitutus sp. | reverse complement strand
GTTTAAAACTCACTGTTTGATGTTGGTTGCGTGCTCGCCGCGCGACGGGTTCGTGACGACGGACGTAGCGCGGCGAGCACGCTACCTACCGTTTAATCGCGGAATCGCTGAAGGGCGCGTTGGCAGCCGGCGTGAGTTGGCTCCTCGTGCGCAGCCAGGTCATGATTAGGAAAATCCCATTCGGTGTCCAAAATGAGCCCGCTCGTTCGTAGAGAAGGTTGAACCAACAACCGCTATGCTTTCCTTCGCTATTATTCTCCTTCTGCTGATCGCACTCGTCGCGACCGACGATGTCACACCTCAATCGGGAAAAACCTGAACTTTGCCCGAGACCCGTTGTAGATAAAAAATAAACCGTTAGCCCTCGAAATAAATATGAGCTCGAAGACCGAACAACGAACCATTCAGCCGTACCTCTTTTTCAACGGACGCTGCGAAGAAGCGGTGGAATTCTACCGCAAAGCTCTCGGCGCCGAAGTGGAGATGATGATGCGGTTCAAAGAAAGTCCCGAGCCGCAACCGCCCGGCATGGTGCCGCCCGGCTTTGAGAACAAGATCATGCACTCGAGCTTTCGCGTCGGTAACACCTCCGTGATGGCGTCGGACGGCTGCTCCGCCGACAAGGCGCGCTTCGAGGGCTTTTCGCTTTCGCTCTCGTTGGCGACGGAAGCCGAGGTGAATCGCGTGTTCGCGGCACTGGCAGACGGCGGTAAGGTCGGGATGCCGTTGGGGAAAACGTTTTGGTCGGCGCGTTTCGGAATGCTCACCGATCGTTTCGGGATCGGTTGGATGATTGGCATCGCGCCAACCGGCCAGACGTGACGCGGCTGTCGTGGCCTTATCGTACCCGGGTATCGATCCCCCGAAGCTTGCTTCGGCTTGGTTGCGTT
>DAITQE010000705.1:0-1598 GCA_036833235.1 Opitutus sp. | reverse complement strand
CATCTCCGGACCCCAGACATCGGTTTCTGCAATGCCCCGGGGCTTGCTCCGGGGATTCTTACTTGGAGCGGATGAAGCCGATGGGCAGAATCGAATATGACGGAGGCGATGTCATGGTTCTGTGGCGGTTAGGGAAACGGGTCTCGCGAAGGTCTCGAAGGAGACGAAGTTAAAACAGGAAGAACTGTGAGGCTCGACCTTCGCTCCCTTCGTTTTCTTCGCGAGACATTTCCTGGAATGGCGGCTTCCCATTGTGTCCGAAACCGGGCGGCGCGTTCGTCGTAGTATTACACACGCCATGATCCTCACCCTCATTATTCTCGCCGCCCTTTGCTACCTCGTTGCCATCGACGGCAAATCTGCGGGCCAGTCGTAAGCCGCCAGGCTGTTTCGGGAAACACCGCTTGCGAGCAGATCGTTTCAGATCCCCTTTCTCTCTTCCCGATTGACGGTTCAACCCATCAAGAAATCCCATGCAAAAAATCACTCCATTCCTCTGGTTCGATGACAACGCCGAGCAGGCAGCGAAGTTCTACACCTCCGCCTTCAAGGGCGGGAAAATCCTTGCCACCGCCCGCTACACCGAAACGGGTCCGGGAAAATCTGGTTCGGTGATGACCGTGAAGTTTCGGCTTCTTGGCCAGGAATTCGTCGCCTTAAATGGTGGGACCGATTTCAAGATAACTCCAGCAATCTCCTTTGTGGTGAACTGTGACACCCAAAAGGAAATCGATTATTATTGGACGAAACTTTCCGCCGGCGGAAAGAAGGTCCAATGCGGCTGGCTCGAGGACAAATACGGCGTTTCGTGGCAGATCGTGCCGAGCGTGTTGCCTGATTTGATCACCGACAAAGACCCGGAAAAAGTGAATCGCGTGATGGCCGCGATGATGAAAATGGTGAAGCTCGACCTCAAACGCCTGCAGCAGGCGTATCGGGGAAAATGATGCCTCAACGTCACCAGCACGCCGCCGGAGGGAAAGCCGGTGACATGTTCGGGCTACACACCCACAGTACTGCGCAAACAAGCCGATGGCGTTTGGGCAATTACCCGTGACGCGAATTTGCTGACGCCGCACAAGTCCGACTGACGATCTCGAAAAAAAATCGCGCGGAGATGTCCGGCGTTGCGAGCATTGTTCGTCGTCTGATTACACGGATCGAACGCAATGTCGCGGTCGATCGAGTGCTTTATCCTATGAATTCACCCACGATCTCTTCCGTTCAATCGAAACCGACGACGAAACCAGTGCCGGACGGCTTTCACACGGTGACGCCCTACTTGGTGTGCGCCGGTGCGTCCGACGCCATCGCATTTTATAAAAAAGCTTTTGGCGCCACCGAACTGATGCGGTTGCCGACTCCTAACGGCAAGTTGCTGCACGCTGCGATCCGGATCGGCGATTCTGTCGTGATGCTGAACGACGAGTTTCCCGAAATGGGATCGCTCGGGCCGAAGTCTCGCCAGGGCACCTCTGTGACGATTCATCTTTTCGTGAACGACGCTGACGCGTGTTTTGCGCGGGCCGTCGAGGCGGGCGCAACGGTAAAGATGCCGCTTTCAGAGTAAGCGGTCTCCGGAGCACAGTCTAGCGGAG
>DAITQE010000704.1:0-2514 GCA_036833235.1 Opitutus sp. | reverse complement strand
ACCCACAATAGCAGCGGTCGCCCGTTGACAGCGTGCAATAGTTTGCGAGGGAAGCGCGTGGACTCCAATCGACAAGGGACGATAATCGCGGTTTTTGGCATCCGCCTTGCAGACTGGTGGCAGGTTTTTAGGTTGCAAGCCACGCCAGCATACCGGATTTAGGCCGGCCTTTCCGAACACCATATGAACAAAAGCGACGCCACCTCTTCCGCACAGCAGCTCAGCAAGGAGCTCGTTGTGCAGAACAAGATGGGAATTCATGCCCGCCCCGCCGCCATGATTGTCCGGATTACCAACAAGTTCAAAGCTGACGTGTTCGTGGAAAAGGATGAAGAGCAGGTGAATGGCAAAAGCATTATGGGGCTGATGATGCTAGCCGCCGGCAAGGGCTCCAAAGTAAAGTTTCTCGCGACCGGCGATGACGCCGCCGCCATGCTGGCCGAACTCGAACAATTGTTCACCCGCAAGTTTGACGAAGCCTGAGCATCGGAACGGCCTCCCACGTAGCGCGGGCAGCTGCCCGCGGTGATTGGCGGGATCCTTCGCGCTGCCGCTAGATCCGAAAAAACCGTCGCGCGTTTTCGGTCGTTACTCGCGCCAACTCTTCGTAGTTCACGCCAAAAACGTCCTTCGCACAAAACTCGGCGGTGTGCCGCACAAACGCCGGTTCGTTCGGTTTTCCACGATGAGGCATTGGCGTCAGATAAGGCGCATCCGTTTCCACCATCAAGCGCGCCAAACCCTGCGCTTTCGCGGCGGCGCGCACGTTGGCCGCATTTTTGTACGTGATAACTCCCGTGAACGACCCGAAACCGCCGCGTCGCGTGAGTTCCGCCATTTCCCGTTCGCCTTCCGTGAAGCAGTGAAAGACCACCTTCGTCCAGTCGACCCCGCTCGCATCGATCATTTCGATACACTCTTGAAATGCTCCGCGCGAATGAACCACCACCGGACAGCTCAGTTTTCTTGCGATCGACAATCCGGCAGAAAACGCAGCGCGTTGCCATGCGAAGATTTTCGAGGCTTCCACTTCCTCTTTCGGCAGATGAAATCGGTCGAGGCCAATCTCACCTAACGCGACCGGTACCGGCAACCTGGTAGCAGCTTCCGCTTCCTGAGTCGCGCCACTCGGCGGCTGCAAGCCGATACTGCGTCCCGTCCAAAACCCCTCGACCATCCCCATTGCTTTTTCCCAGTTCGCATCCACCGCACACGGATGCAGACCGACCGTGTAGTGTACGACTCCGCGATTCAAGCCAGCCAACCCGCGATACAGTTCCCAATCGTCCGGGCTCGTTCCGACGGTGACCATCGCGTCGACGCCCGCTTCGCGAGCGCGAGCGAGTGTCGCGGCAAGCAGATCCTGGCGCGCAAATGATTCCAAGTGCGTATGCGTGTCGATCAGGCCCATGGGGCTAAACTCCAAATTTCAAGCACCAAGCTCCAGTGAAATCTCAAACTCCGCTTCACTACGTCGCCCCGCGTTGTCTCAATCACCAACAGTTATGGGCTAATCTTTTTGGATATCCGTCACTACGAGTGCGAGCAAATGGTGGCTTGGTGCAGGTTGCGCGTTCGCCGCGCTACGTCGGTGCTCGCTGCTTTTCCACCCGGTACAAAGCGCCGTAACGTTCGCGCAAATACTGCACCAGATGCCGCGGCGAGAGTTCCTCTCCCGTCACGCGCCGCACCAGCTCCTGCATCTCGTAACGTCGACCTTGAACGTGCACCTGCTCGCGCAGCCAGCCAAGCAGCCATGAAAAATCGCCGCTCGCGAAATCATCTTCCAGCGCGGGTCGAAGCGCGAGCGCGCGATACCAAAGTTGGGCCGCCATCATGTTGCCAAGGCAGTAACTCGGAAAATAGCCAAACGATCCGTCGCTCCAATGCACATCCTGCAACACGCCTTCGGGATCGTTCGACGGCTCCAGCCCGATCAGATCCTGCGACGCCGCACGCCACGCCTCCGGGAGATCACGAACCGCCAGGGTTCCGGCGAAGAGCTTTTGTTCGATCTCAAATCGCAGAACGATATGCAGGTTGTACGTGACTTCGTCCGCGTCCACCCGGATCAAGGTCGGCTCGACCGCATTGATTGCGAGATACAGTTCGTCGGAAGAAACATCTGCGGTTTGCGCCGGAAACAGCGCCCGAAACCGCGGCTCGAAAAATCGCCAAAAACCTCGGCTGCGGCTCACCTGATTTTCCCACAACCGACTTTGCGATTCGTGCGCGGCCATGCCGGCGTGCATGCCGAGCGCCGTACCGTAATGCGCCCGCACGAGCCCTTGCTCATATAGCCCATGCCCTGTTTCGTGAATCGCGCTGAATAGCGAATCGAGCGGCTCGTCTTCATTGAAACGCGTCGTCATGCGCACGTCCGCACCTGTGCCTGAACAAAATGGATGCAGCGAGACATCGATCCGCCCACGTGTGTAGTCGAACCCCAGCCATTCGGTGACTTCGCGCAAAAACGCGCGTTGTCCGCCCACCGGAAATCCGCGCAAAAGATTT
>DAITQE010000703.1:0-2521 GCA_036833235.1 Opitutus sp. | reverse complement strand
CTCGAATTCCGCGATCCGGCCCGCTTCTCCAGCGCAAATGCGCCTGCGGCGGCGTCGCCGGTCCGGACGGCGAATGCGAAGCGTGCCGGAAGAAACGCGCAGCGAGAATGCTTCGAGAGGCGTCGCATCCTTCGTCTCTCCTTCCGCAGCCAGCCGACGTTGCACCGGTCGTTCGAGACACCCTGAACTCACCGGGACGGCCGCTCGATGCCGCGGCACGTGCAGAACTGGAACCGCGTTTTGGATACGACTTCAGCGGCGTCAGGATCCACACCGACGCGACGGCCGCTCGGTCAGCCCGCGACGTCAGCGCCTTCGCCTACACTGTCGGACGCGACGTCGTGTTTGGCGCCGGCCAATATTCACCGGGAACCGTCTCCGGTCGGGCGCTGCTGGCTCACGAACTCACCCATGTCATTCAACAGGGTGGGACAGCAGCAGATCCCAACGCGCCGCTGCAGCTGGATTCATCGGACAGCGCACTCGAGCGTGAAGCCGAAATCGCTGCGGGCAGCAGTACTCGCTCAGTGCCAAACGCTCGTGACGGGCGAAGAGCGAAGCTGGTACAACGAGCAAAGGACGCAGCCGGCAGCGGGAGTCAGCCCACAGAAAACGAATGCGCAGGATGGTTCGCCGATCATGAAAGCCTGAGCAAACGCGCAGCCGAACATTACGTGCGCACCGAATTCGGCGGACAGCACGGATCCGTGAAGAAGATCAAGTGCGACATGTTTGCGGCCGATGGCGCGTTTGCTTGCACCGTTTGGTTTGCCGACGGCACGCCGATCCGCGTCATCGCGCGCCGGAGTTCGATCGTCGTGGGAAAATTTCCGGTGCAGACGATGACGCCACCGGCAGACCAGCCCTTGTGCTGGTACGCCTTCGCGTGTCCTGAACCGAATCGCGATCTGGTTCTGACCAAGATAAAGTGCCAGCCCGCGCAGCAAAAATCGACAGATCGCTCGTCCGACGGCCATGGGATGGGTCCAAATCCATGAACGCAATGTGTCTCTTCGGTCTTCTTCAACGGATCACACCCGATTCGTCGAGGCACGCGTCTCGGAGACGAGAGTGCAGCCTCATGCCGTGACCTGAATCATGACTGCGAGAACGCACAAATCTGCACTGAGATCTTCGCCATCGCTTGATGAGTCGGCGCGAGGAATTTTGCAGCGGCGATCGTCCAATCCAGAATTAGGATACCGGTGCGAATCGGCGGCGCCTTCCATTGTCCACGACGTGCTGCGCTCGCCGGGTCAAGCGCTCGACTCCGCGACGCGCACGTTCATGGAACCGCGCTTTGGACACGATTTCAGCCAGATCAGAATTCATGCGGATCCCAAGGCGGCATCCTCCGCGCAGGCGGTAAACGCATCCGCCTACACCGTTGGGCGTGACGTCGTATTTGGACACGAGCGCTATGCACCTGAAACTCCCGCCGGCCGGGAATTAATTGCGCATGAGTTAGCTCATACGATTCAGCAGCGTGCGAATGTAAACGCGACGCCGCACGCGCCAATCGCAATCGGTGACACTGGCGGTCTGGCAGAAAAAGAAGCGAACGAAGTGGCAGGACGGATCATGGCCGACGCGCCTGTCACAAAGCCATTCACGTCGAGCAACCAGGCCGTTCAGCGCGAAACGCCCGGGAGCGATGCCGAAAAGAAGCCGCCCGAAAAGAAAGACGCAGGCGAAGTGGTTGTCGAAGGTTTGAAGACGGTTGCTGAGCAGGCCGCGGACAACAACCCGAAGGTGAAAAAAGTCATCCTTGATCCGATCAAGGATCGACTCAAAGGGGGATGGAACCGCCTCGGTACTGGCGAGAAGGCCGCCACCATCGGCGTGGGCGCAGCTTCACTGGGCATCGCGGGCGGCGCGTTGCTGTCCGATCCGTCCGGTCAAAAAAAATTGGAAGGCGTTAATCTGGCCGCGCCATTGACGCTGATCCCGTACATGCCGTTGAGCAGTTTTAAATATACGCTCCCGAGCGGTGATAGTGCCGACCAGCGCCTGTTTAAATTCGAAACGGGTTTCACAGCGGATGATCTGATCAATCTTCGGACGGCGGCGCGCGGACTGCCCAAGATGTCGCTCGCGGTCAACATGCAGTGGGGCTATGATACGGCGACTGATCGGCTGACTCTGCTCGGCGGGGATGCCAGCCTCGGAATTGTGCCGGGCCTGACGCTGTCAGGCGGAGCGTACAAGGACGTTTTGCGAACTCCGCAAACGTTCCTCGGGCCAGAAGGCCAGACGACGCAGATCAAAAAAAGCGTGCCGGAATTCGGCAAGCCGGCGGCGATTCCCGATGTGCGCATCATGCTCAGCGTCGATTTGATGAAGTTCAAACCGGCGGATCTCGCGCGGCAGATTAAGAGACTTTTCTGAATCATGATCACCTTTCCCGGATCACCTCGTTTGCTGAAAGGCGGCATTGCTCTGCTCGATCCGAAAAACGGGAGGGTAAAGCAGATCCTGCCGCTGCAATACAACCCGGACACGCTCTCGCGCACGTTGAAAA
>DAITQE010000702.1:0-2535 GCA_036833235.1 Opitutus sp. | reverse complement strand
GCCTCCAGAGAGCCCGGCAGGGCAATTTCGCCGGAGAGCGTGCGGGTCGCCCATTGTTCGGTGCGGCCGACGTTCGTGGGATCGACTTGGAAACGCCAGTGACCGGCGAGGTCGAGCGTCTCTGCAGCAGGAAGGTTAAGGTAAGCGGTCATTCCGAAAAGGAGGACGAAGGTGAAAAAGAGGCGTCGTGTGAGAAAGGTAAGGATCGAACCTGTGCAATGTGGGCGGGGTGCGTTCACCCCGCAGGAACTGGCCGTGGGATCTAGAAGCCAG
This sequence comes from Opitutus sp., assembly GCA_036833235.1. Taxonomy (GTDB): domain Bacteria; phylum Verrucomicrobiota; class Verrucomicrobiia; order Opitutales; family Opitutaceae; genus Opitutus. Next base: position 2,262 of record DAITQE010000702.1, on the reverse strand, counting down.
CGGGGTGAGGGCACCCCACCCATATTTTCAATTGGGATTTGATGCGTTTTCATCGGTGTCTTTTCTTGGGTGTCCGAGCTGATTCCATTTCAGACCATAGATCAGCCGCGAGCGCGTGGTTGGGATCTCGGTACAGGATTGTGCGCAGCAAGCGTCGGGCGATTGCCGGTTCGCCGAGTCCGAGCCTCGCCTGCGCTTCGAGGAACAGGGCGGTCATTTTCTGACGCGCCTGCAGATCGTCGTCGAAGAGCAGCATCGTTGGGAGCGACGTTGCAAAGTAGTCGATAGTCGCGCGGCGTTCCCTGAGTTGTTGCGCGTATGTGAGGAGCCGATGCAGCAGGCGTTTCGCTTCAGCGGCGCGGCCGAGTGTCGCCAGAGAACGGGCGGAGTAGTAGGTTTTATCGGAGTAGGCCCGAACCGCCATCGATTGAAAGTCGCCCTTGAAATCCGCCGCGAGCTTCCAATGGTGCCGGGCACCCGCGGTATCGCCGGTGTGCGCGAGAGCACCCCCCAGCCAGAAGTGAATGTCGCTTTGGTTGGCGAGCAGATGATTGGCCTCGCCCAGATTATCAGGAGCCGACAATGCCGTTGAAAAATGAATGACGGCTGCGGCCACGTCCTTCGTTTCCAATGCGCGTCGACCGAGTCCGAGATGACACCGGACATGCTGACCCAAGGCCTGTCCCTCGCCGCCTTCCCACGGCTGAAACTTACGGCTGGAAATCATCGCCAGCGCCTGAGTCGGGCGATCGATTTGATTGTAGAGCGCACACAGCTCGACCGAGAGATCGTCGCGCGTCTGAACAAGCTGGGAGTGCCGCAGCAATTCGCGCAGGCGTTTCTTGGGCGACTCCCCGAGTTTTTTCCACAGCTGATCTCGCTCGTAAAGCAGCCGGGCGTCTTTCGAATTCGCCGCGAACGCTCGTTCATAAGCGACGCGCGCACGGGACGCGTTGTGCTGAGTGTTGAAGTACGCGATTCCGAGATTGCGCCACGCGACTGCGTTGCGGGGCTCGATTTTTGCGGCGCGCTCCCAATGCGTGATCGCTTCTGAATGACGTCGCCGGTCGTAGAGCAAATTGCCGAGGAAGAACGGAGCGCGAGAGTCGCGCGGATTGCGAGCGATGGCGTGTTCGAGAATCGCAATTTCCTCCACTCGCGCAGGGAAACAGTACTGCGGGTCGGCGCGCGTCGCTGCAGCGAGGTGGCGCCGCTCCGCGGATTTGTCGCCGAGCAAGTGGGCAATCCACGCGGAGTAATAACGCAACAGCGGCTTCGTGCCGAGTGAGGCCGACGGCATGCCGCAGACAATCGGTTGGCTGCTCGAGCGTCGCGGAGTGCGATCGATCTGGTGGTTTTGTAGGCCGCCAGCTCGCTGGCGCGATTGAGCGCGAGCGAGCTCGCTGCCTACGGTTTCCGACGCCGACGCTGGTGAGCCGAGCTCAACTGGAACAGGCGCAGAATCAAAATCCACGAGGGCCAGCGCCTCGCGAAATAGACCGGCGCGGACATGATCGAGCGCGAGATCGAGACGTACCTGATCATCGCAGGTCAGCGCCTGTCCGGCAAGATGACGTGCCCACCAATCGAGCGGATCAAGCGCGAGCGTTTCTTGTAGGAACGTTTCTGCATCGGCTTCGCGACCGACTCGGTGCAGAGCGATCACGCGGAGATTGCGCGCGCGGAGGTTGTCCATGTTCACGCGCAGCGCACGTTCCAGATGTCCAAGGGCGGTCGACCAGTCGCCACGCAATGCATCAATTTCGGCCAGCGCGTGAAATGCCGCGGGCTGCCAGGCATGATTCCACGTGGCTTTGTAAAAGGCGGCATACGCCTCCGTGATTTTCAGCTGGTCAAGCGTCGGAGCGGCGGAGGCTTGAAGTCGGAGGCACAGTCCGAGCTGATAAAACGGTTCGCCGTCCGGGGGATTCGGATTCCGGGAGGTCAGCCGTGCGATACTCGCGCGAAGATGACGCTCGGCCGTGGCGAGTTCTCCGCGACGAAGGTGCCAGCGCCCGAGCGCGAGATTGCAGCGCGCGTCACCGGAATCCCGTCGCAGCGCCTCGCGCCAATAATCTTCCGGGTTGCGCGTCGCGTGGCGGTATTGCTCGAGGTGAATCCCCGTGATGAAGAGTTCGTCACTGCTGGTCGTTTCAGCGGGTGACGGCGGCTCGGTCGCCGGTGGCGGTGCTTCGGTCGAACGCACCCGGTGTGGCGAATGGGCGATAAGCTCCCGTCTTCCTGCAGCGAACACCCGGAGCG
>DAITQE010000701.1:0-2545 GCA_036833235.1 Opitutus sp. | reverse complement strand
AATCGTGCGCCACGTGACTCGAAGCCATGAGAAAACAGTTCTCGCCGACCGTCGTGAAACCTCCGCCGTTAATCGAACGGTTAATCGTCACGTGTTCGCGAATCACCGTACCTGCTCCAATGTTCACCCCGGACACCGTGGCCTGGTCAAATTTCAGGTACTGCGGATCGCCGCCGAGCACCGCGAACGGGTGCACCACCACGTGCGTTCCAAGCACACAGTGTTTTGTGACAATTGCGTAAGCGTGGATTTCACAGTCTTCACCCAGCTGTGCGCCAGGTTCAACGAGAGCAGTTGGATGGATAATCATGCCTTGGGAACTGAGCGTACCTAACGTTCATGGCGGCGTCAGGGAAGCACTCTTGGACCGACGCGATGTGGACGGACGGTCCGGAAACATGTCCAGCTGAGAATCCTTCAGCAGGTCATAGTTTTTCAAAATCCGCATTACCTGCAGCGTGTCGCTTTTCGTGTAGTTCTGGTTGATTTCAATTTTCTCCAACAGATCGAGCAACATCGCGCGAAACGAAATAATCGCATCGACGCCGCGGCTCTTGAGTAATTCCACGCTCTGGGAACGAAACGGCTCAGCCGTCGGGAGACTCGGAAGAACGAGCACTTTCGTTGGCGCAGCTCCAGCCGATTCGGCAACCTCCGGCGGAAAAAAACGCGCCGCTTCCTTGAGCACGTTCTGCTCGAGAAAATTAAAAATCTCCGGGCTGCTCCTCAGCATTTGCGGCGTGAACACGCCCGTGTGCCAGCCCTTCACTGCGATCACCGCTTTCTGCACAAACGGCAGCTCGCTCGAAAACAAAAAGAAATCCGGTTTCCGCGCACCACGCTGCCACGCCGGATTGTAAACGATGAGATCGATCTCCTCTTCCGCGTGTTTGCGACGCGCGGCGACTTGATACTTTCGCGCCTGCCGCACGAGAAATCCGTTCTGTTCAAAATACTCGCGGACGATGCCTTCGTCGATGGCTGACATGCGAGTGAGACTAGACGCAAACGCTCAAATGCACAGCAAAGATTAGCTGTCCTATAACGCTGCGCCCACCTCGCGAAAACAGGTCTCGACCCACGGCGTGGACACATTGTCCTCCGTCGCGGCCAAGCCGAGCGATTTCAGTATCACAAAGCGCGGGAGGCCCGCTCGCACTTTTTTGTCACGCGCCATCGCCGCCAAGAGATCACCTAGGGCCAACGGACTCTTCAGCCGCGTCGGCAAGCTATGTGCGGCAATAACGGTTTCGATCCGGGTGACCTCAGCCGCGGCGACATAACCTAATTTCGCCGATAAACGCGCCGCTGCGCAAAGTCCGATAGCGACCGCCTCGCCGTGCAAATAGGCGCCGTAACCTGTCACCTGCTCGATCGCGTGACCAAAGGTATGCCCGAGATTCAGCAGAGCGCGCCCGCCTTCTTTCGCCAGTTCACGTTCGTCCGCCTCCACGACCCGTGCTTTCAACGCACAGCAACGCTCGATGACGTTCGCCAGACGTGAATCGCCAACGGTAAGAGGCGCCCGTTCGAGTTCAGCGAACAAGCCCTTGTCTCCCAGCAATCCGCACTTGATCACTTCCGCCATTCCAGCGGCGAACTCGCGCGCCGGCAGCGTGGTCAAAAAATCGGTGCCGATGAAAACTCCACGGGGTTGGTGAAAGGCTCCGACGAGGTTCTTGCCAGCGCTTAGATTGATGCCTGTTTTCCCACCGACCGAGCTATCGACCATCGCCAGCAACGTGGTCGGCACCTGATACAAATCGATTCCCCTCAACCACGCCGCAGCAGCGAAGCCTCCGAGATCGCCCACCACGCCGCCGCCGAATGCGAACAGGGCGCCGGTCCGGTCGATCTTGTTCGCGGCGAGAAAGTCCAGTACTTGGCCAAAACCAGCGAGAGACTTTGCCGATTCACCAGGCGTCACCTTCATCAGCGGCGATCGCCCAAACATCTCCTCCAGCGCCTTTTGCTGCCGCTGCATCACGTTGGTGTCGGTCAAAACAGCCACGCTGCGCCCGGACATCGCCAGCGTTTCGACCGCGTCCGCGACCGAGCCGATTACGTTGCCTGAAAAGGTTATCGGGTACCGGCGATCGCCTAATTCAACATTTAGCACGTGGGCCATGTCACCAGAAGGCCTTGTCAGCCAAGCACGTCAAATTCGGATTTTAGCGAGACTAAGATGCGGCGTGTTTTATATTTGAAGTGAGATTCGTGACTACTCGGCGATTGCTAAATGGCCCCGCCTCTTGTGCGAGGGCAAAGCGTATCTAGGATTGGGCCAGAGTAAGTTCGGCAAAACGGTCGACCTACAACCGGCGCTCTGGAAGTCCCAACTGCCAATTTCTCAATCCTATCATGAAATTATCCGATATTACCGACCGCTTGGTTGAGTACCTTCCGCGACTCCTAGGCTCTCTTCCTCTCGTCATTGCCATCCTTGTCGGTGCTTTCCTTCTCAACCTGTTGGTCGCGCGGGCGCTGATCCTGCTGGCGGATGCCGATGCGTTTCGCTCGATCGGGCTTGACCGCCGCGCAGCAC
>DAITQE010000700.1:0-2568 GCA_036833235.1 Opitutus sp. | reverse complement strand
CGCTGCTGCAGCAAGAGGGCATCAGACGTTGGATTCAATCCACTAGGATGTCAATATAGCGGCCGCCGACAGGCGGGCGCGGGCATAACGCGGGACGCTGCGCCTCTTCTCAATTTGTTCCGCAATGCTGTGTGTTTCGTCGGCTTCGGTCTGCGAACGGCATGATGCTTTCTCTGGATGAGGCCGGAGCACGACACCTCAGTCACCGATGGCTCCCGCTCGAATTTTTCTTGGCTAACGGCTCGATGCGGTCCTAACGCCGTTCCGCATTTTCAGTTTAACTGGCGTCGTCCTCTGCCAAGATTCGAACCGCGTATTTTGTTTCCTCCTCGCCGACAGCTGTAGTAAATTTTACGTTTGTCAAGGTGGGCCTCCATTTCTGGGAGACAGGACTCGAATCTTATCATCCGAGGACGACCCTCAGCCGATGGACCGCGCTGTCGTCCACCAAAGAGACCCCCCCTTGGCTCATTTGCACGGCAGCGCCGTCGAGCTCCATAAGGACGACGCCGTGGCTGACGCCGGACGGGTTTTCGACCTCAATGTCATAGCGGGCCGAGCGGTATCGAAGGGCAATTGCGAACCCTGGCCACGCCTTAGGTATAGAAGGATCGAAGTGCAGCGAGGTCCCAAGAATACGCAAGCCCAGAATGCTCTCGATGCCCGCCCGCTGCATCCATCCCGCGGAGCCGGTGTACCAAGTCCAGCCGCCGCGCCCGACATGCGGCTCTACCGCGTAGACATCCGCCGCGACCACGTAGGGCTCGACCTTATAGCGATACGCATCCGCCGGGGTGCGGGCGTGATTGATCGGATTGAGAAGCGAGAACAGACCAGTCGCTTTGTCGCCCTCGCCCAGCTTCGCCAAAGCCATGACGGACCAAACCGCCGCGTGTGTGTACTGGCCGCCGTTCTCGCGAATGCCCGGCGGATAGCCCTTGATGTAACCAGGATCGAGCGAAGTCTTGTCGAACGGAGGTCTAAACAGCAGCGCGACACCATCCTGGACGCGGATCAACTCTCGCCCAACCGCTGTCATCGCACGCGCGGCGCGCTCGGGATCGGCAGCACCCGAGATCACCGCCCATGACTGGGCAATAGAATCGATCTGACATTCATCGCTCGCCGCCGATCCCAATGGCGTGCCGTCGTCGAACCAACCCCGACGATACCAGTCGCCGTCCCACGCTTCTCGCTCAAGCGACGCCTGCAACGCAACGGCATGCGCTCGCCACCCAACCGCGCGGCCGATATCGTCGCGCGCATCAGCCAGGAGGGCGAACGCATTCAGCGTCGTATACAGCAACCAACCCAGCCAGACGCTCTCGCCCTTTCCTCCTTCGCCGACGCGATTCATCCCGTCATTCCAGTCGCCGGTTCCGATCAGCGGCAAACCATGTCCGCCCAACGCAAGACTTTGGTCGAGCGCACGAGCGCAGTGTTCAAAGACAGTGGCTACCTCATCCGAGACCGTCGGCAGAAAAAAACTGTCATGTTCAGAAGCCGTGAGCGTCCGACCTTCCAGGAACGGCACCATTTCATCCAGAACCGCAGTATCGCCGCTCCCGTCGATATAGTGTGCGGTCGCATATGCAAGCCATGCGCGATCATCGGAGATTCGCGTGCGCACTCCTTGACCAGAGTGGGGCAGCCACCAATGTTGGACGTCACCTTCAACGAATTGCCGTGCGGCCGCGCGCAGCAAATGTTCGCGCGTTATCGCGGGACGCGACGCGACGAGCGCAGTGCCATCCTGAAGCTGGTCACGAAACCCGTACGCGCCACTGGATTGATAGAATGCCGATCGGGCCCAGACGCGACAAGCAAGCGTTTGATAAAGTAGCCAGCCATTCAACATGATGTCCATGGAACGGTCCGGCGTCTTCACCTGAACGGTGCCGAGAAAATCCTCCCAATATCCAGCAATTTCCGACTGCAGGACATCCAGGTCGGCCACGCGATAGCGTTCGACAAGGGTCCGGGCATCTTCCGCGCTGGTCGCCTGGCCGATAAAGGCAACGAGTTCGATGCTTTCCCCCGGCGCCAGCTTGATCATTTTGGTCAGCGCGCTGCAGGGATCAAGCCCGGCACCGGTAGCTTTGGATAATGGCGTCGAGACACCCAAGGCCATGGGACGTGCCAACGTTCCGTTGCGGCCGATAAATTCACGACGGTCGCCCGTCCAACCGTCTTGCTGGCCACTCAGATCTGCGAATGCAACCCGAGATCCGAAAGCCGTGCTCCAGGGATTTCGGGCGAACATTGCGCCGGTGGCATCATCGATCTCGGTTGTGACAAATACCGCGGACGCCTGGCGCGAGGGGCCAAGAACCCATTCCAGATAGGTCGTAACGGAGAGGTCGCGCGTGCGCCCCGATTGATTGTGAAGCTTAAGGCGGGAAATCTTGACCGGATCGGCGAGCGGCACAAATTGCACCAAATCAACAGTAATTTCCCGCGCAGTGTGGGTGAACCGGCTGAATCCCCTGCCATGACGCGCGACGTAGGTCACCCCCTCGACGCGAATCGGCAGCGCCGTTGCGCTCCAGAGTTCGCCCGTCTCATTGT
>DAITQE010000699.1:0-2569 GCA_036833235.1 Opitutus sp. | reverse complement strand
AAGGACTACTTCACGATCTATGACTTCGTGAAGGCGCATCATCATTTCCACGACGAGGCGTGGGACGGGCCACCGCAAGCCGAAGACCCATGCCCGATATGCGGCGCGCGGCCCTGCGTGTGCGAGGTAAAGCCGCCAAAGGTGTGCGAGGCCTGCGGGAAGTCACCGTGCGAATGTCTGAAAGAACCGTGTCCGGTGTGCGGCCAGATCGAGTGCGAGTGTGAGAGACAGAAGAAGGTGAAAGTGAAACTTGCCGACGGGAAGGTGCGCACCATCCAGCACATGATGATGACGACCTTCTGGCACCCGGACGGCACGCCGATGTCAGCCCAGCAGTTCATCGAAATGCTTTTCGGGAAGCTGCCCGAATTTTTTAAGAACGAGGATGAACTGCGCGAGCTGTGGAGCGTACCAGATACGCGATACAAGCTTTTGGAAGGACTCGCCGAGAAAGGGTTCGGCCGCGAGCAGCTGGCCGAAATGCAGAAGATGATCGACGCGGTGAAGAGCGACTTGTTCGACGTGCTGGCGAACGTCGCCTACGCGCTACCTCCGCTCACGCGTGAGCAGCGCGCGGCCAAAGCGAAGATCGAAATCAGTACGCATTTTTCCAGCAAGCAGCAGGTGTTTCTCGATTTCGTTCTCTCGCACTACGTGACCGCAGGCGTAGACGAGTTGAGCAAAGAGAAACTGACTCCGCTCCTCCGCCTGAAGTATCGAGATTCGATCTCCGACGCGATCGCTGATCTCGGCGAGGCAAAATCCATCAGTCAGACTTTTGCCGGCTTTCAGAAGTATCTTTACGATCGGGGAGCCGCGTAACGAAATCTCGCGATGACCGGGTAACCTTCACCTCGGCCACCTCCATCAACCCTTCTGCAAGCTCGTGAATTCGCCCCAAAAATCCTTTCAGCGAAGAAGCCAGCGCTGCGCGGGTGATGAACGCCATGCGTCACCACGCGCGCTAGCAGGGCAGCACCAAAACCCCGGTGGGTTCGCTTTGGTTTGTGATGATCGATGACGGCAATCCCGCCACAGGTATCGATACGCGACCAATTCATCGACGCCATCCTCCCGACCCATTCGATCGCCAATTATTGTATTTCTCACGGTCAAGCGTCAGGCAGGTTTTTTCGTGGACGTCGGTGTTTCGCCCCAACAACGACACCAAAACGTAACCAAGACAGGCTCGCCCTGAGCGGCTCTTCGAGATTCCAAACTTGGATCGCACGGCACCCATTCGAGGATCCATGAAAAGCTCACCCAACGAAACATCGACCAACGCCTCCCCGGCCGAGGCAATGATCATCTCGAACCTGTCGGACCGCCTCGATCGAATGCCTTGGGGCCGTTTCCATACCGTCGTAACCGTCGCGTTATCGCTCGGCTGGGCTCTCGATGCGTTCGAGACGAACATCATCGGCAGCGTGCTCGGGCAGGTCTCGAAACTGTGGCACCTCTCATCGACTCAGGGTTCCGCGCTGATCAGCTCATGGGTGCTCGGCATTTTCGTCGGCGCGATTGTCTTCGGACACTATTCGGACCGCACCGGCCGCAAGGCGATGTTCGTATTAACGTTGATTTGGTACGCCGCGTTCAGCGTGGTAACCGCGTTCTCCTGGAATTTCACCTCACTTCTTGTGCTCCGGTTTCTCGCGGCCGTGGGCGTCGGTGGCGAGTATTCCGCGGTCACCGCAGCCATGGTCGAATTTATCCCGCGAAAACATCGGGGAAAGGCCAGCGCCTTCGTCCTTTCGGCCTTTTCCGCCGGAGGCATCCTCTCCGCGCTGCTCGCCAACATCTTCCTGGAGCATTTCGCGCCGGATGTCGGGTGGCGCCTCGGCTTCGGCGTCGGCGCGCTGCTCGCGGTCGTAGGATTGTGGGTGCGTTATGCCGTGCCGGAGTCTCCGCGCTGGCTCGGTGCTTGAAAGGCACGGAAGCCAAGAACCGTTCGCTGGACGATGTGTCGGATGAGGACCCGGAATCGCTTTCGGCCGCAGAATGCGCCGATCCGGCGGCGGCCTGATGGCAAAACGCGACAGCTGCCGATGGCCTGTTGCCTAAATTTATCAGTCCTCCAGCGCCGCCTCGATGCGCCGCGTCGCCAGCCGAAGCACCTCGATCCGCGCGAATCGTTTGTTGTCCGCCGGAATGAGGTGCCACGACGCGTCTTTTCGGTTGGTGAGCGAAACCATGTCACCGACGGCGATTTCATACGCGCCGCGCTTCCGTCGGTTCCGCCAGTCCTCGGCATTCATCTTGTGCAATTTGTGTGGCGTCGCCTCGCGATCTCGGAACCGCCGCAGCTGTTCCGCGTGTGAGATATGTAACCAGTATTTGATGACGATGGCGCCGTGATCGGTGAGCTCACGTTCAAACCGGTTGATTTCGCCAAACGCGTGCTTCCAATTCTCCTCGCCGCAAAAGCCTTCAATCCGCTCCACCAACACGCGCCCGTACCAGGATCGGTCGAAAACCGCCACCCGGCCGTTGCGCGGGATGTGCCGCCAAAAACGCCAGAGGTAATGCGCGTGCTTTTCCTCGTCGGTTGGCTTGGCCACCGAGATGA
>DAITQE010000698.1:0-2570 GCA_036833235.1 Opitutus sp. | reverse complement strand
CTCCACGACCTTGGGTACAACAATCATGTTTTCTCGCTGGCTGGGCGCGTTGCGGAGCGCCACCTCGACCGGAAGCCCGGCACGCGCGACATCGTCCGCCCAGACGTTTTCCACGGGAAAGGCATGAGCGGTCGGCTCGACGCCCGTTACATCCACTTTGGCGAGTTGTTCGATGTGGTGCAGCACGTCGCCGAGTTGTTGCGAGAATTTCGCTTTTTCATCGGCCGTGAGAGTGAGGCGCGCGAGGTGCGCAACGTGGTCAATGTCGAGGGCGGTCGGCTGGGTCATGACAGAATAACGCGCTAAATTTATTTGCGTAGCGTCCAAGTCGTCGTACGCGCGATCTCGTCCTGGATTTTCTGGGACACGGCGTTGACTTCGACATCCGTTAACGTGCGGTCGGGCGCTCGAAACACCAACGAGAATGCGAGGCTCTTCTTTCCGTCCGGCAAACCCTTGCCACGGTAAACGTCGAACACCTCAACCTTTTCGACGACGAACGCATTTCCGACCGCTGTCCGCGCAAGGCTGGCGATTTGTTTGCGCGCTTCTTCGGCGGGCGTTGCCTCGTCGATGATAAGTGACAGGTCGCGCAAGGCAGACGGAAAAAGACTGAAATCCGAGTGGCGGCGTCGGCTGGAAGAGGCAGGGACCTTTTCAGGAAGAATGGCGAAAATTCCGCTGAAAACTTTCCCCTCGATTCCGAGGCCATGCACCATCGCAAGATTCAGCAGTCCAAAGCGGGCGGTCCAGCCACGGCCAATGTCTCCGGCCGCCGCTGAATGACCTTCCTGCCAACCACAGTACGGTCCAACAACGGGCACCAGCGGTTGACGCGCGAAATCAATGCCAGCGGCAGCGGCGAGGGCTGCGACGTGATGCTTGATGGAATAGAAATCTGCAGGCTCACGCTTCAGCCAGCGACGTTCAGCATCATCGGCGATGATGAATCCCACCGCGGCACACTCCAGATTTTGCCCGTTGTGCTCCATGAACACGCGGCCCGTTTCGCAGAGCCGTGAAACGGCAACCCCGCGTGACTGGTTGAGTTTCAACGCATCGAGCAAACCCATGATGAGGGTCGGTCGAAGGTGGGACTGGTCCTCGACAAACGGATTCGCCAACGCCAGTTCAACCGTGGCAGTATTCGAAACCCACGTCGCGAGTTCCTTGCCGGCACGCAGGGTGTAATTCACACATTCGTGGAAATCGTGCCCGACCAGGTATTCCGTAACGCGTCGATTAAACTGCACGACCGGCGCATCATCGTCGATCAGCGCTGGGGTGCTGACGGTCATCGCAGGAATTTTTTCCGTTCCGTACAGTCGCAGCACCTCTTCGACCAAATCAATCGGTCGGTCGAGATCGTCGCGCCAACTCGGCACGCTGACGGTCCACGCCGGCCCGCGCTGTTCCGTCGGCTCCTCTCGGACGATCGTGAGTTCCAGTGATTCAAATGCGGTTCTCATATCCGCTGCGGGGATATCAAAGCCGATTTTCTCGCAGATATAATCATGCGTGACGACGATCTCGCGTTGCCACGGAACGTCTCCGCCAACCTTGTACGCGGGGCCGACCACCTGTCCGCCCGCCGTTTCTATAATCAGGTCAATCGCTCGCCACGCGGCCTCCAAAGCTGCGTGCGGATCAACGCCGCGTTCGTAACGATAGGAGGAATCGGACGAAAGTCCCAATTGGCGCGACGTCCAGCGGATCGACTGGCGCTGGAAAATTGCGCATTCGAGCACCAGGTCCGCCGTGTCGTCGCTCACCCCCGAATCCACTCCGCCCATGATTCCGGCGACAACCACCGGCTGCTCGGCATCAGCGATGACCAGCATCCGACTATTGAGTACGCGTTCCTTGCCATCGAGCGTGACAATTTTTTCTCCATCGGCCGCGGCCCGGACGATGATCTGCTGGCCGCGAAGTTTGCGCGCATCGAAGGCGTGCAACGGCTGGCCGGTCTCGAGCATCACATAATTACCGACGTCGACGACATTGTTGATCGGCCGAAGCCCCACTGCCGAGAGCCGCTGCTGCATCCAGGCCGGGCTCGGTCCAATCTTGATGCCGCTGATGATGTGCGCGGTGTAAAGCGGACAGCGTTCCGGGGATAACACCGATACGTTACGCAATAGATCGGGGCGCAAAGCCCGTCCTGCCGTTTCGCCGTGAAATTTCTCCTGCGGGTAGAGCAGCGGCAGCTTGAACCACGCGGCGAGTTCCCGCGCGACGCCGAGGTGCGATTGGCAATCAGGGCGGTTGGGCGTGATCTCGATATCGAACACCACGTCGCCGGGCGGAAGCACGTCGTTGATCGATACGCCAAGCGCCGGTCGATTCTCGAGGATAAGGAGACCCGCAGCATCTTCGGCGACGCCGAGTTCCTTCGCCGAGCACATCATGCCATCCGACGATTGTCCGCGGATTTTCGACTGCTTGATTTCGAAATTTCCCGGAAGAATCGCCCCAACCAGCGCCACGGGCACGCGATCGCCCACTTGGTAGTTTTGCGCGCCGCAGACGATCGTCTTTATCCCGCCAGCCGGGCCAACGTCCACCTGACA
>DAITQE010000697.1:0-2574 GCA_036833235.1 Opitutus sp. | reverse complement strand
CTGCCGCTTGGTTGGCGAGCGCCACCGAATCGCCCTCGCAGTGGTAGGGCCCGACCTCCGGGCGGCCGTCCGCCGTTCAGGCGCTCAACTCTAGACCCTTAGCTCTTAGCTCCAAAATACCTACCCTACGCGTCCGAAATCGTCGGATCCAAATGCTGAATAATCAGCTCCTGCAACGTCGCCAAAAACAGATAGCACATGAATGCCTTCCGCTCCGGTTCCGGCAGTTGCATGACGTTCACGTCGCTGGTTTCCAGCGTCTCGTCGCCAAAGGACTTCAAATGCAGATCGCGCAACCGCAGCCGCACCGCGGCGCACGCCCTCAGAACCGGCTCGGCATTGCTCTGGTCGAGCGCGATCACCCCTTCAGAAAAAAACTCACCATCAAACAGCGCCAGCAACACTTTCAGATCCCCGGCCTGAGCCGCGCGCAGGTCAGAAACCCACGCCGCACTGAACTCCGCATCGAGGTCGCGCATCGCGAGCGGCGCCGCCAGGGATTGCCCCAAGCTCTGGGCGACGTCCTTGATCACGTCGAGCAGCGGCGCCACCACGTCGAGACTGAGTTTAACCTCAATGCGCTTCATCGGGCTCCAATACCGCTGTGAGATGCCATTGCTGCAACGTGAACGCGTACGCTTCCGCCTTCTCGCGCAATCCGCTCCAAACGATCGAGCGGCCCTGCTCGTGCACTTCCAACATGTGCCGTCGCGCGGTCGGGTCATCGAAACCAAAAACCTTTTTAAAAACCATCACCACGTACGACATCAGATTGACGGGATCGTTGAGTACAACCACCCGCCAGATGCCTTCCATTGCAAGCGCTGTTTCGCCATGGGTGGCGGGCGCAGTATGAGGGTTTGATCCGGCCATCTGTTTGGCGCCGGGAGCAAACGGCAATTTTGCCTCGATCGATCCAAGCAATCGCGGCGAATCTGAGCAGCACTCGTAACTTGTAGGCCGCCAGCTTGCTGGCGCGATTGAAGCGCGAGCAAGCTCGCGGCCTACGACGCAACGAATTGCGCTATCAAAGCGAAAGGCCGTGCGGGCACCCCTCTTGTCAGAGGGGACTTCCGTTGCGCAGATTGAAATCCCCTCTAGCAGGAGGGGTGGCGCGAAGCGACGGGGTGTGTCGGTCTGCCATTGGCGAGTGTGATGAATGGGGGCTACTCCGAAATCGTCGCGCTGTGCGACGAGCCAGACGTCCTTAGGCGCGCGGGAGAGTAGAGCCGCAGCCATTGCAATTTTTGCGCCTCTTTGCGGCCACGATTCCGAGGTTGGGTTTGGTTGCGGCTCTGCCACGGTGCAAAATTCTATACCTAGAACATTCACAGGCAGGCTGGTTCGCAAGTTTCCACTGAAATGCGACACGGAATCAGAAGCAACTCGGACCGATTCATCGGAATTTTTGGAAGGCAATTTGTAGGCCGCCAGCTTGCTGGCGCGATCGAAGCGCGAGCGAGCTCGCAGCCTACGGGAAAATCCCGCCCCGTCCCACACGCCTCAACCACCCGCTTTCGCCCGCGCCTCGGCGATCTCAGCCGCCACCTTCGCCTCAGCCTCCGCCAGCGGAATTTTCGCAACGTCTTTCTTCGTACGCCACTTGAGCTCGAAAACACCTTCCTTCAGGCCCTTTCCGCCAATCGTCAGCCGCAGCGGAATACCAATCAAATCGGCATCCTTGAATTTCACGCCCGGCCGTTCCGTGCGATCGTCAACGAGAACCTCCGCGCCCGCTTTCTCCGCGGCCAGCGCGAGCTTTTTAGCCAGGTCCATCGCTTCAGGAAGCTGGGGATCGAGCACACAGATCAGCACGTGAAACGGCGCCGTGTTCCACGGCCAGACGATGCCGTCCGCGTCGTGGCTCTGCTCGATGATCGCCTGCAGCGTCCGGCCGATTCCAATACCGTAACTGCCCATCACCATCGGATGATTCTGTTTCTGGTCATCGGTGTACACCGCGCCGAATTTCTCGGAATATTTCGTACCCAGTTTGAAAATATGCCCCACCTCGATCCCGCGGCGAACCTGCAGCGGCTCGCCGGACTTCACATCGGGTTCTCCGGCTCGCACGCGACGGAAATCGCCGAACGTCGTGATCGCCAGATCGCGCGTCACATTAACGTTGCGCACGTGAAAACCATCTTTGTTCGCACCCGTCGTTCCGTTGCCGATGAGGCGAATCGCGCGGTCGGCATAAACGCCGGCCAGCGCCGCCGCATCCTTGATTGAACCTTTGATGGCCCCGAGGCTGCCCGGCTTGGCGCCGAGCACGGGCTCGATTTCTTCCGGAGTCGCCGGACGATAAACCGTAAAGCCAAGCGCGCCGAGCTTGGCTTCCTCGAGTTCATCCGAACCGCGCAGCACGACGAGAAACAGTTTCCCGTCGCCGATGTAAACGAGCGTCTTGAATTGTTTGTCCGCGGGAACCGAATACGGCGTCGCCTCGAGCGCGGCGATCGTCACCACACCCGGCGTGGCAAATTCCTCCAGCTCCCCGGCAGGCGCCGCGTCCGCGAAATCGGTCGGCACGAGAGCGCTCGTTGCTTTTTCGCGGTTGGCCGCGTAGCCGCT
>DAITQE010000696.1:1527-2576 GCA_036833235.1 Opitutus sp. | reverse complement strand
GGCCATTGTCGTGGGACTGCGGACAGTTTAAGCGAGCCCTGCATTTGAACCGCTGGTATCGCGGATGGCAGGGGGACTTCAGAGGCAGAACCAGCCATCGAAACCGAGTCGGTTACGGAACGGACGGTCAATTTGATCGAACTCCTTTTTTCGATGCCTTGATCTGCGTCGAGCGGTGTAATCCGCGGTTGATTTAGCCCCTCCAGAAACCGCGGCTTTCAAGGGAGGGACAACCTCCGTGTCGTCCGGTTCGGTTAGAGGCGCAGAGACCTCGCGCATCAACCGAACGGACCGGACAGAGCCAATCCTTCCACTGTTTCTCCCACGCGGCATCAGGAGTAATTATTGGTGAACGATACGAGCGCGGCCGCGCTCGCTTCGGCACGTTATTTCCGAATCGTCTTTCGCCATGAACCCCCTGCGCCTCCCGGGCGCCCCACTCTTCGCCATCTGCGCTGTTCTCCTCTCGCACGCGAAAGCCGCCCCTGTCGGACTCTTCGTGCATGATCGTCCGGCCGCGGACATCTACCGGTCCGACTGGATCGATTTCAACAAGAACGGCGTAAAGGATCCCTTCGAGGATCGCTCGCTCGACGTGGAAACGCGCATCACCGACTTGATTGGTCGCATGTCGCTCGAGGAAAAAACCGCCCAAATGGTGACGCTCTACGGCTTCCCGCGCGTGCTGAAAGATGAGTTACCCACCGCCGCGTGGAAAACCGCGATGTGGAAGGACGGCATCGGTAACATCGACGAACACATTAACGGCAACACCGGCGGGAACGAAAACCTGCCTGATCCGGTGTACGATCTACCGTGGTCGCTTCACACCCGTGCGCTCAACGAGGTTCAACGCTGGTTCGTCGAGGAAACTCGCCTCGGCCTTCCGGTCGATTTCACCAACGAGGGCATTCGCGGCCTGCTCCACTCGAAGGCCACCAGCTTTCCGCCCGAGCTCGCCGTCGCCAGCACCGACCTCGAGCAACAGTGAACAGGTCGGCGACCGCAGATGGACAAAGGTCGGGGATCCGGTCGCCGCGACCTTCGCC
>DAITQE010000696.1:0-1517 GCA_036833235.1 Opitutus sp. | reverse complement strand
CGTGGGATACCGCGCTCGTCGCAGAAATCGGCCGCGTGACCGGGAGCGAGGCCCACGCGCTCGGCTACACCAATGTCTATTCGCCAGTCCTCGATCTCGCGCGCGATCCGCGCTGGGGCCGCGTGATCGAAACCTACGGCGAAGACCCGTACCTCGTTGGCGAATACGGCGCCGCCCAGGTCCGGGCCATCCAGGAACAGCGCGTTGTTTCCACCCTCAAGCACTTCGCCGTTTATAGTGTGCCGAAAGGCGGACGCGATGGCTCGGCTCGCACCGACCCGCAGGTAACGTGGCGCGATGTGCAGACTCTGTTTCTGCATCCTTTTCGCCGCGCGATCCAGGACGCCGGCGCGCTCGGCGTCATGGCCTCCTACAACGATTACAACGGTATTCCCATCGAAGGCAGTCACCTCTTCCTGACTGAAATTCTTCGCCAGGAATGGGGTTTTCGCGGCTACGTCGTCTCCGACAGCGCTGCCGTCGAGTTCATCCACACCAAGCACCGCGTCGCGACTTCGCCGGCCGATGCCATCCGCCAGTCCGTCGACGCCGGCCTCAATATCCGCACGAATTTCACCGCGCCCGAAGCGTACGTCGAACCGCTCCGCCAGCTCGTGCGTGAAGGAAAACTGTCGATGGAGACGATCGACGCGCGCGTCCGCGACATCCTCCGCGTGAAGTTCTGGAACGGTTCGTTCGACCAGCCCTACCGGCCCGATCCAGATGCCGCCGATCACATTGTTCGCGCGCCCGACCATCTCGACGTCGCGCGCCGCGCCACGCGCGAATCCATTGTCCTGCTCAAAAACGAAAATCACGCGCTGCCGCTGCAAAAAAATCTGCGCCGGGTACTCGTCACCGGCCCAATCGCGGACGATCGCCGAGCCTGGTGGTCGCGTTACGGCCCGCAACGGCTCGACTTCGTGACGCCGCTGGCCGGCATCCGACACAAACTCGGCAGCGCGGTCGACGTGCGTTACGTGAAAGGCGTCGACGTGTTCGACACGAATTTCCCTGAGAGCGACGTGTACAAAGATCCGCCTTCCGCCGCCGTGCGCGCCGGCATTGCGGAAGCCGTCGCGGCGGCGCACGACGTCGACGTCATCATTGCCGTGCTCGGCGAAACGGACGAAATTTGCCGCGAGTCTGCGAGCCGCATCAGCCTCAACCTGCCTGGCTACCAGGAAGAACTCCTCCAGGCAGTGTACGCCACCGGCAAACCCGTCGTGCTCGTGCTCAGCAATGGCCGGCCGCTCAGCGTCAATTGGGCCGCACACAAAATTCCTGCGATCGTCGAGCTGTGGTTTCAAAGCGAAGGTGGAGGCGACGCACTCGCCGACGTGCTCTTTGGCGATTTCAATCCGGGAGGACGGCTTCCGATCACGTTCCCGAAAAGCGTTGGGCAGATTCCGTTTAACTTTCCCGCTCATCCCGGCTCACAGGCAAAAGACAGCGGCCAGGTCGAGGGTGCGCTCTTTCCGTTCGGCTACGGTCTGAGCTACACCACGTTCAAGTAC
>DAITQE010000695.1:0-2576 GCA_036833235.1 Opitutus sp. | reverse complement strand
TGGCTACGCGATGGTGCGGGAAATGGTCGACTTGGGTTTCGACTGGATCGAGCTCAGCCACGGCGTCCGAATTACGCTGGTGCCGGGTATTCTCAAGGCGGTGGACGAGGGGCTCGTGAAGATCAGCTCCACCCATAATTTCTGTCCGCTCCCGAGCGGCATCGTCCAGGCGGCGCCTAATCTGTTCGAGCCTTCGTCACCGGATCCACGTGAGCTCGATCAGTGGCTCCGACATACCAAGCGTTCGCTCGATTTTGCGGCGCAGGTAAAAGCCAACGTGCTCGTCTGTCATCTCGGTCGGGTGAATTTTTGGTTCGTTGAACCCTCGCGGCGGCTGCGCCGTTTCGCGAAACGACACTCCAAGATAAAAGTCGCTCACGATCCACGGTATCAGGAGTTGCTGGCGAAAGCTTCGGCCAAGCTCCGGAAACGAATGGAACCATATTGGAAACGGACAGAGGAGAGCGTGAACGCTGTGCTTTATCATGCAAAGCGGCGCGGCGTTCGACTCGGATGCGAGAACCGCGAAAGACTCGAGGAGCTGCCGGTCGACGCAGATTTTCCCGAATTCATTTCATCATTTCCGGCTGATGAAGCGATCGGCTATTGGCACGACACGGGCCATGCCGCCATCAAGCAGACGATGGGCCTGCTCGATCATCGCGGCCAACTCGAAAAAATGGCGTCACGGCTGATTGGATTCCACTTGCACGATGTCAACGAGCAGGGACAGGACCACCAGCCGCTCGGTTCTGGTCACGTCGATTTCAAGATGATTAGCGAGTTCTGGAAACCAGAGCATCTGCTGGTGCTCGAGCTCAGCCCGCGCGTTCCGGTCGAAGGCGTCCGCGTATCCCGCGAGCGTGTGATGGCGTTGTTGAATTAAATTAAAACTGATGTCTTGCCGGCAAATCGTTCTCGTTCCTCGTTCTCTCTCAGTCGAATCTCAATCTCCCCAATAATGAAAATCCGAATTCTCCTTCTTTGTGGCCTGCTCTTGGGTGCCATTACCGTCGTGCGGGCCGCTGACGAACCGGCAAAAACTCCGTCCCCACTCGAGAGTCAGCTGATGTCTCTTATTCAGAAAATTAAGGCGAAGCTCGCTACGGGAGCCCGCACCGAAGCCGCGCTGGCCGACGAATTGAAAGGCTTCGACGCGTTACTGGCCGAGCACAAGGACGAGAAGACCGAGGAGGTTGGTCAGGTGCTTATGATGAAAGCACTGCTCTACGTCCAGGTTCTCGGCGAATTTGAGAAAGGCGGTCAGCTTCTGACTCAGGTCAAAACAGATTTTCCCGGCACTCAGGTCGCGAAGGCTGCCGAAAGCGTCCTGGAAAAAATGGAACAGCAAAAAGCCAGTATGGCATTGCAGGAGTCGCTCAAGCCGGGCGTCGCATTTCCCGATTTTACCGAGAAGGACCTCGCGGGCGCGCCGCTCTCGATCAGTGGACTAAAAGGCAAGGTGGTGTTGGTGGATTTTTGGGCTACGTGGTGTGGCCCTTGTGTGGCGGAGTTACCCAACGTCCTCGCGGCTTACGCAAAGTATCACGATAAAGGATTTGAGATCGTCGGCATCAGCCTCGATCAAAGTGAAGTCGCGCTGAAAAACTTCGTGAAAGAAAAAGCGATGACCTGGCCGCAATACTTCGATGGCCGCGGATGGGACAGCAAGCTCGGCAAGCAGTATGGCGTGACGAGCATCCCTGCGACGTATTTGCTGGGCCGTGACGGCCACATCGTAGCGAAGGATCTTCGTGGTCCGGCGCTCGAAGCAGAGCTCGTACGCCTGCTTGGCGAAACAAAATCGTAATCGGGCGGCCTTCGCGCGGACCATTCCAAGGTTGGGGGCGGTTGTCCGGGCGTTGTTCTAACCGCCCTGAGCTGCGTGTCCGCAAAAACGAATGCGCAGCCATTCTCGCTCATTGGTTTCAGTGCGCGGTCTGGCGGCTTGGGGATTGCATGGGAGCGCGGGCGTCCCGCCCGCCGGTTGGAAAGAAGCGGGCGAGACGCCCGCGCTCCCAGGGGCCAAACCTTGCCGAGCCGCAACCCGATATCATTTCTTTTTGCGCGCCAGCATCTCCGTCACCCAGCGCCGATGTGGACCGGACAAGGTGATGGTGGCCAGTTCATCGAAAGGCACCCAGCGCAGGTCGGCGGCGGTTTTGCCTCTGGGCGCAGCTGCCGCGTAGATCGTTTCCGTGATCTGAAAACGCGTGATCGCGCGCCGCTTGATCGCAAGTGGCTGAGTGCGCGCAAGGCTCGCTGCGTCCAAACCAACCTGCTCGACGCTGGGCAGCTCGTGAATATTGGCGAAGCGACGCGCACCCGCGGCCGCGTAGTGCAGCAGCAACGCCCCTTTCCGTTCACACCACACCCGCGCAACGGTGCGTTGCTCGATCACTTTCGATGCCAGCCGCGGAAACCTGTCCGGGTCTCCCTGTTTCGCCGCTGCACAAAACGTTCGGACCGGACACGTCAGACAAAGCGGATTTTGCCGAAAGCAAACCGTCGCTCCCAGTTCCATCATCGCCTGGTTGTGGTCTCCGGGCGTGGCAATAGTCAGCAGCGTCTCAGCT
>DAITQE010000694.1:0-2578 GCA_036833235.1 Opitutus sp. | reverse complement strand
TCCAGCTCGGACCATCCTGTTTAATCCGACGGCTTAAGGCGGCGTCGCCGGGCGCGAGCAATTCCCAGTCGGGTGGCACCAGCGCAACGATGCCGTGCGCGGTAAGCACGTGGCGCGGTTTGGAAATCGGACGAACCTCTTGAGTTTCGAAAAGCACGCGTCGAAGCAAAAGGCGCGCTGACGAACCTCAAGCTTTTCGGAAGCGATGCGTTCAGCCAGGACAATTCGACTGAAAAACTGCAGTTGAACCACAGAGGCACGAAGGGCACAGAGGAGAAGACTTGGAAATTGTGGAAAGAAGTCGTTTCACCTTGGAGCTGAGTCGTCTTCGCCTAGCTTGTTCCTACTGCTCGATTGGATGATGTTTCCATTCGTGTTCATCCGTGTCCATTCGTGGTTCAACTGAATCGTTACGGCTCAGTGTGCGTTGACGTTGTGGTGAATGATCGGATTTTAATTGCATGGTTCAGTTTCTTGCGATCTCCGGAAGTCTGCGACGGACCTCCTTAAATACCGCACTGCTGCGGGCTGCGGCGCAACTCGCTCCTACAGGTGTGGAGATTTCCTTGTTCGCGGGTTTGGGCGATTTGCCGCTGTTTAATCCGGACCTCGAAGGAAACGAGCCACGTTCGGTGTTGGGATTCCGTGCTCAGTTGCAGTTAGTGGACGGCGTGCTGATTTCGAGTCCGGAGTACGCACACGGCATTTCTGGTGTCCTTAAAAACGCTTTGGATTGGGTGGTGGGAAGCGGTGAATTTAGCGGGAAACCGGTGGCGATTTTCAATGCGTCGCCGCGTGCAACCCTCGCGCAGGAGTCGCTCGCCGAAATCATTCGGACGATGGATGCGCGATTGATTTCGGATGCAGCGCTCGCATTGCCGTTGCTGGGCAAAGCCATGGGCGCAAACGCGATTGTCGCGAACGTTGAAATGAACGCGGCCATCCGCCACGCGTTGCGAGCCATGGTTGAAGCCGTAGGCACCTGATCTGATCATCTGATCTGATCTGCTTCGTGCTCGGGTCGTGGATGAATGCCGAAGATTGGCCGATCGCCGAACGGACCCATTCGCAACAAGGGGCACTACACTAGCGGTGTATCTAGACGTGTCACCGCCCGCGAATTGGACGCGGTTCCAGTCGGGGCCATATTCGTAGGCAATTACTCCCGCGTTACCACTGCGGTTTCGATATGGTTTCATAACGCTGTTTTTCGCCTAGCGAGCGGCCATGGTCGGATGTAACGGCTTTGAAGGATCGATCGATCTGACGGACATATCCTTAAATTGAAAATCGACCATGTTGTCGCAACGATAGCCGATGGCGACACGCGCCATCGAGAGCACGGCGTTTGTCAGGTTCTCGATGACGAGGCCATTCGTCTTGTCGAACCCCACGAGCGACCGCGTCGCCGTGCTCGGGTTCAGGCTGTTGTTGTTCGTCCCTAGAATTACGGTCTGCTTCCGATCTTGGCCGTGCAAGGTGACGTTGCTCTTGCCGCTCACGTGAAGGATCTCGTGGTAGAGACCGGGAGCTATCGCGATGACGGTGGCCTTGCTGCTGCTCTTCGGCAACGCGTCCGTCGCGCCCTGCACCGAACAGAACTGGCCGGAGCCGTCCAGTGCGACCATAAGGGTAGACAGATCACTCGGTGTAGAGGGCGCCGTGCCGAAGCGCCAGATCGAGCCGTCGCTCAGGGCGAAGGTGCCGCCTCCGGGCGGAACGATCGGCCGGGATCCACGGTGACGTAGTACGTCTGCCCGTACATGAGCGCCTTGGTCTTCAGGTAGATGACGGCGTCGTTGCCGTCCACGAAGACGGGGCGCGGCAACGTGAACGACGCGCCCCCGATCACGTCGGTGACGTTCGGCGTCGCCATGTCCACGCTCGCGACGACGGCGTTCGCTGCGCTCAGGACCTGAATTTTTCCCGCCATACCGAGTGTGGGCGGGCCTTTGAACGTGATGCGGAGTGGGGGGTCCGGACACACGGCGGTGCCGTTCGGGGGAGGGAAGAGGGACGTCACTCCGGGGGGGAGGCCGCTCTGACTGGCGCCGCCGGTCGAACTCGAAGATCCGCCCGCGGCGCTGCTGCCGCCCGCCGACACTCCCCCGTTGCCGGGCGCACCTCCAGAGTTGCTCCCTCCCGCATCGGTCGCGCCGCCGAACGCCGGGCCGCCTCCGCGGGTTGCGCCGCCCGTCGCGGGACTGGCACCGTCGCCCCTGGCCGCACCGCCCGCGCCCCGTACGTTGCTGCCGGTCGCTCTTGGATTGCCGCCGTTCGTGGCAGTGCCGAATGCTCCGCCGGAGTCCAAGCTCGAGCCGTCGTCGGCGTCACCGTCGCCACATCCCGCGACGAGCGAGAGCCAGCACAGTCCCATCCATTTGACGCTCGAATTCATCGCCAAGCATGGGGTCATGCCCGAGCCGCCCGTTTCGATCACGAAGATCGTTCTCGGCACTGCCTCCGCTTCCGCGAACGCCCCAAACGTCCGATCCAGTCGAATTTGCCGTTGAGCGTTGAATACGCACGATCAGCGGGCTGCGCGCACGGCCCAGGCCCGCGCGCGGAGTGTGAACGG